>DATMYG010000123.1:0-7926 GCA_035561055.1 Clostridia bacterium
GAACAAGGCGGGGGCGCAACAACTGGACTTTTCGATCATGACTCTGGACGACGATCCGATCATGACCGCGACACTCCAGGCATATTTCACGACCTCCGGCTACACGGTGGATGTGGAGACGGACCCCTATAAGGGGATTGAGCGGCTCAGGAACAAGCACTATGATATCCTTCTGCTGGATTTCCTGATGGCGCCCATCATGGGCGATCGGGTCATCAGCGAGATCCGCACATTCGACAGGGAGATCTACATCATCCTGCTTACCGGCCACAAGAGCATGGCGCCACCCGTAAGGGCGCTCCGCGAGCTGGATATACAGGGCTATTACGAGAAGAACGAGCGCTTCGACCAATTGGAGCTTCTAGTCGAGTCCTGCGTAAAGAGCATCAAGCAGATGCGCATCATCAAGGCGTACCGGGACGACCTCGACCGCAAGAACCAGCAGCTCGAGAAGATGTACGCCTCGCTGGGCGACAGCTACGTGGACGTCATCAAGACCCTGCGCCGCGTCGTCGACGCAAGGGATTTCTACACGAGGGGCCATTCGGACCGGGTTTCCCACTACGCTGTGCGCATCGCGCGCGAGCTTAATAAGGACGACGGCTTTTGCGAGCGCACGCGCATCGCGGGTCTTTTCCACGACGTGGGCAAGGTTGCCGTGCCGGACAGCATCCTGCTCAAGCCCGGCAAGCTCAACAGCGCCGAGTATGAGATCATCATGACGCACTCGGAGAAGGGCTACCAGATACTCAGCGCCATCAGCGCCTTCGAGGACATCTGCGAGATCGTGCTCGAACACCACGAGCGCTTCGATGGCTCCGGCTATCCACGGGGGCTTGCGGGGGAGGAAACGCGGGAGGAAGCCCGCATCATCTCCGTCGCGGATGCGTTTGACGCCATGACCTCCCACCGGCTTTACAGGGATAACCTCACCTTCGAGTACGCAGTGAATCAGCTTGAGATGGGCAAAGGCAGCCAGTTCGATCCCTTGGCGGTCGGCGCGTTTCTCAACGTGCTCAAGGATTATGATACACTTCAGCAGGAGGTCGCCTGGACCTTCGGCGACCATACGGAGGAATGAAGCGCATGAAGAACAAAGCTTATTTTGAAACCCCGGGCTACCGGGATCTGGGGAGCATGCTAATGGGCCTCGTGGCTTTCGATGCCGCGAAGGCAGTCACCTGGTACGATCGTGCGGGCGCGGAGCACGGCAAAACCTACCGTGAGCTCTGCCGGGACGCGGCGGCATTTGCCGCGGCGCTCGCAAGAAACGGGTTTACCGGGAGCCACGTCGCCATCGTGTGCGACAACTCCTACGAATGGCTCTGGACCTTTTTCGGCATTACCGCCACCGGCGGCGTCGCCGTGCTGGTGGATGTGGAGCAGACGAAAGAGATGCTCGTTTCCATGATCCTTCGCGCGGATGCGAAGCTCGCCGTGCTCAACCCCGCCGTCGCGCCTCTCGTACGGGACGCGCTCGAGCACGAGGGCGTCCGCGTCGTCACCATAGAGGGCGCCGCGCCGCACGAAACGCTTGCGGATTTCACCGCGCGCAATCCGGAGCGGGACGAAGAGAACCTCGCGCTCATCCGCAACGCTTTGCCCGATCCGGAGGCGGTCGCCGTCATCGCATACACTTCGGGTACGTCCAGCCAGCCCAAGCCCGTGATGCTCACGCAGAAGGGCGTCGCGCTCAACGCCTGCGGCTCCATCTCCATGGTCAAGCCCACGAGACGCGTGTTTACGTCCCTTCCCATGTACCATACCTACGGCCTCACCTGCGGCGCGCTGTGCATCCTCGTCGCGGGGTCGGAGCTTGGCATCTGCGGGGATATCAAGCGCATCTCGCGCGACTTCGTGCTCTTCGATGCGGAAATACTCATGGCGGTCCCCCTGCTGGCCGAGATGATCTACCGCCGCCTCGTGCACGGCATGGAGGCGGCCGGCTACAAAAAGGCGCTCGATGGGGCGCTGGGGATCTTCAACTTCCTCAACTCGCTGGGCCTCGGGCGGCCCATGAAGCCGCTGGTCAAGGCCAAGCAGAAGGGCCTGGGGAATCTTACGACGATCGTATGCGGCGGCGCGCATCTGGCGCATTCCGTCGCGGACAACATGTTCGCCTTCGGCATCCTCGTGCTTGAGGGCTACGGCATTACGGAGTGCTCGCCCCTTGTAAGCGTCAACCGCGTCTGCTGCTATGAACCTCACAGCGCCGGGCTCCTGCTGCCGGGATACGAGCTGCGCGTCGAAAACGACGAGCTCCTAATCACGGGCGAAATGCTCATGAAGGGGTATTATAAGGATCCCGAGGCGACGAAGGAGGCCTTCGACGGCGTGTGGTTCAGAACCGGGGATATGGGCTATCAGAACGCAAACGGCTTTTTGTACATTACCGGCAGGAAAAAGAACCTGATCGTACTGAAGAATGGCAAAAAGATCGCGCCGGAGGAAATCGAAAGCTATCTCGCGGGGGCGCCGCTTATCCGCGAGGTGATCGCCCACAGCGCGCCGTCGGGAGAATCGGCGGACGACGTGCGCGTCGCCGTGACGATCTATCCCGATCCGGAGGCGACGATGGGTATGAGTTCCTACGAGGTGCTCGAAAGGATGCAGCGGTATGTGGACGAGGTCAATTCGCGCTTGCCCGCGTACAAACAGATACAAATGGTAAACCTGAGCTCGGGTGAATTCGAGAAGACCTGGAGCAGGAAGATAAAGCGTTAAGGGGGAAAGGGAGTTGCTTGAACTTGTAACGGAAATCATCTACAACATCACGGGCAAGAGGGATATTACGCTGGATACGGACCTCGTGAAGGATCTTGAACTGACGAGCTTCGACGTCATGAACCTGATCTGCGCCTTCGAGGAGCGTTTCAATACCACCATACCCACGCGCGACGTGTGGAACCTGCACTACGTCAGCGACATACTCGATTACATGCGCGAGAGGGGATATACCGAGCCGTGATCGCCTACGATGGCGGGCGCTTCCACCTCTATCTGGAGCACGGTTACCGCGGAGCGGGAAGCGGCGCGCTGTTGATGGAAAGCGTGCGCCTCTTCTGCGGGAGCATCGGCCTGCCCTGCCCCGGGGAGGAAACGCTCACGAAAACCTCCGGAGGCAAGCCGTATTTCGACGCGCCCGGCGCGCCGCGCTTTTCGGTGAGCCACAGCGGCGAGCTCTGGGCCTGCGCGATCTCCAGGGATAGGATCGGCTTCGATGTGGAATGCAGGAAGGCGCGCGACTGGCGCTCCATCGCGGAGCGCTTCTTCCACCCGGCCGAGCGGGACCTCGCGCTCGCGGGCGGGGAGGGGGCGTTCTTCCTACTCTGGACCGCCAAGGAGAGCTATGTCAAATACCTCGGCGTCGGCATAGACGAGAGCTTTTCCACCTTTTGCCTCGCGCGCGGCGACGCCGTTACCGGGGACGCGCTGGGCGTCGCTTTCGCGTGGCCGCCCGTGCCGGAGGGATACTACGCCTGCGTGTGCACTCCCGCCGAACAGGCGGCGATCCTCAACGTATATCAAAATATGAGTACGGCGAGGCCGCAATCATAAAAAATACGGGTAAAAGACATAGGGGCGGATATCATCCGCCCGCTTGTCATCTCTTAAAAGCGTTAATTGTCCGTTATCAGCCGTTTACCGTTTCCCCAACGTGCCGCATGATTTCGTCCGCGATGTCCGCGCCCGTCGCCTCGCTGATGGCGGCGAAGTGGGCGTTGGAGTTGACCTCGCACAGCAGCGGCCCGTCCGCGCCGAAAAGGAGGTCCACGCCCGCGAAGTCGAGCCCGAGCTTCGCGCACGCCGCCTCGGCGACGCGCCGTTCCTCCGTGTCGGGGCAATAGGGAGCCGCCCGGCCGCCGAGCGCGACGTTGGCGCGAAAATCACCCGAATCATTCTCGCGCTTCATCGCGGCAACGCAACGCCCGCCCACCATGTAGAGCCGCGCGTCGCGCGCGAAAGAGGCTTTGATGAACTCCTGCGCAATAACGGGGCTGCCCGAGGTTTTCGCGAGGAGCGCTTTCGCCTCCGCGAGATTGCCTGCGAGGTAAACCTGCTGACCGAAGGAGCCGAAACACTCCTTGATGATAAACGGATACCCGAGATAGTCCGCGATGCGCTCGAGGAACACCTCGTCCGTGTAGCCGACGCGGGGGAAAGTCAGGGGCACAAGCACGGTTTTGGGCATGGGCACGGCGCCCACGAGCGCGATGTGGGTGAGCGCCTTGTCGTCGCACAGCTCGATGGCCGACGCGCCGTTGAACAGCCGCATCCCGCGCGCCTCGAGCAGCCGCGCAAGCCGTACATCCTTATCCCAGAACACGGCGTAGCCCGGAAGGGGTTCCCCGTTGAGCGGGGCGTTGCGGGCGGCGTCCGTCATCAGTTCCACGTTCGTGCGCCGCTTAAGCGCGAGGCCGTGCTGTTCGGCGCGCGCGGATAAAGCCGCGTAGAGCGCGTCGAATTTGTCGCTTTTTAAGAATCCGTTGGTGATTAGATACCCAGTCTTTGTCATAGCGCCATGATAGCACAGCGTCCGGGCGTTGACAAGGCGCATTGACGCGGGTGGGAACGTGCAGTATGATGGATGTAATTCGCGAAGGAGTAAGAGGATGTTCGGCAAAAAGAAGGTTCAGGACGGCGCGGCTGCGCGGGATGATAATGAAAAGGGCATCGCCCTCGGGAGTGAAGCCCGGGCGGCAACCGGAGAAAATATCGTCCGCCTGCCTGCCGCCGTGTATTACGGCCGCCGCAGGCACATCGATACGAAGAAGGCCGACAACGGCGAGCAGGTGCGCGCTTTCTGGCAGGAGTGCCGGGAGGACGGCACGCTCGACGCGCTCAAGGCGATGGCGGACCCCGGCGCGCCGCGCTTCACCGCGGCCTGCACGAATTTCCAGACGCGCTCGTACGATTATTGGATCGCCGTGGAGCCCGTGCCCGGCGCGCCGCTGCCCGAGGGGTACGAGCGGCTCGAGGTGGGCGCCGGACAGTGCGCCGTGTTCCCCTGCGAGGGGCCCGCGCGCGAAGCGGTGGAGGAAAAGTGGCATTTTATCTACAATAAATGGTTTCCCAAGGCGAAGTACGGCTACGATTCCGCGCTGGGCGCGGAGCTTGAAAACTATCCTTTCGGAGATATGGAGGCCGCGGATTACCGCTGCGAAATCCTCGTACCCATTAAGGAAATCAAGCAAACAGCGCCACCCCGCCGCCGCGATTCCATGCTGGGCTTCCTGTGCGTCGCGATCGGCGCGGTCGTAGGCATGCTGCTCGCCGGCTCGTCGGACAACGCGCTGCTCTTTATCCTCATCGGCGGCGCGGCGGGTTACTTCGTGTACGCGTATGCCTCCAAGCGCTACGACGAAATCAAAAAGAAGCGTGAGGAGGAAGGGGAAGAGGACAGGCCGGAATAAAGCCGATACGAATGATTTTCCGTATAAAGCAAAAAGCGGCATCGCCGCTTTTTGTATTATGCAACGCATCGCCGCGCGTTTACGCCCGGATCAGCCTTTCCAGCGCCTTCTCCTCCGCCTGCGGACACAGCTCCCGCGCGCGGGCGAACAGGCGATTTTTAGCTTCTTTTGGCGGAATTTCTTCGGCCGCTCGCATGAGGTCCTCGCCGAACACATGCTCGGTCAGGGCGTAGCGCGCGAGACCCCATCCGTACGGTCGGCCGGATTTATCCAGCGCATACTCAAAGCCCGCGGTCGTGACGAAGGTACTCATCTGCAGTCGGGCGATCTCCGCGTCAAAGCCGCTCTCGCCGCCTTTGCCGAAGCCGCAGGCGCGCTTCAATTCCGTGCTGAGCATAGGACCGCGCTCCGCGAGCGCGTCGACGATCCGCTTCGCTTTGTAGGAGGCGTGGCCGTCCTCATAGTAGCCCTCGAAATCATATCCGTCGCGGCGAAGGCTCACGAACAGGGGCAGATACTCCCTGCTGACGAAGCCCGCGTAGCCGTGGAAGAGCTTGCCGTAAGCGTAGCGGCCGATGTGCCGCCCCTTCCACTCCCACGGGCCGTCAATCCCGTCGGAAAACCAGCGGTCGCGCGGCACGTACGGTTTGAGCGTGAAGCCTTCGACCGGGCTTTCAAGGAAGGGGATAAACGAAAGTTCCTCCACAAGATCGGCGAGCCCGTCCGCGGATTCGATCAGCCTGCGCTCCATATTTACACTTTCCCGCCGCGCATTTTGCGGCCAAAGAGGTATGTTCCCAGCGCGAATACCGCGGCGGCGTATGCGAGCACCACGGCGAGGTGCGCGAAAACCCCCTCCCCGCCCGAGAGGGCAAGCCGCACGGCGTCCACCGCGTGCGCGAAGGGCAGCGCGTAGCATACCTTGCGGAAGCCCGCGCCCACGAGCTCGAGCGGGAACCACGTGCCGCTCAAAAGCGTTGCCGCGTTAATGAGTATGCTCGCGATGCCGCCCACCTGCCTGTCGCTCATGACCGTGCCCATCATAAGGCCGAGGCCCACGTACAGGAGCGCCGCGGGCAGCAGCGCGATGAGGGCCGGCAGCACCCGCGGTGTGACGGCCAGCCCCAGTGCCGCCGCCGCGGCGAAGCACGCCGCGCCCTGGATGAGGGCCATGAGCAGCAGCGGCAGGGTATAGCCCAGGACGAAATCCCCCGCGCGCAGCGGAGAGGCAAACGCGCGCAGCAAAAAGGAGCTCGCCCTGTCCTTGGCGACGAGCATGCCCGTAAAGAGCGAGGAGAACGCGAGGCCAAATACCGCCATGCCGGGCGCGAAAGTCTCAAGCGCGAACGGCGCGCCGGGGATGCTCCGGTTGAGCAGCGTCATCATCACAAGCAGCACGATGGGCAATCCTATGCTGAAGATGTAGGTCAGCGGGTCGCGCAGCATTTCTTTTTGGCAGCGGTCCGCGAATACGAGCGCCTTTTTCATCATTCCACCTCCGCGTCGGTCAGGGCGAGGAAAGCATCTTCAATATTCTTCCTGCCGGAAAGCGCGATGATCTCCTCGGGCGTGCCCAGCGCCCTGAGCCTGCCCTCGTGCATGATGCCGATCCGGTCGGAGAGGGCCTCGGCCTCCTCGAGGTAGTGCGTGGTGAGCAGAATCGTGATTTTCCCCTTCAGCCCTTCGATGATGCGCCATAGCTCGCGCCGCGCGCGCACGTCGAGGCCGAGCGTGGGTTCGTCGAGGAAGAGCACCTTCGGCTCGGTAATCAGCGCCATGGCGATGGAAAGCCTGCGCGCGAGGCCGCCGGAGAGCGTCTTCGCCCTGTCCTTGGCGCGCTCCGCCAGCGCGAATTTTAAGAGCATCTCCTGCGCGCGGCGCTCCGCCCCGGCCTTTTCGGTGCCGTAGAGCCGCGCCATGAAAACGAGGTTTTCCTCTACGCTCAGGTTTGGCGCGACGGCCGTCTCCTGGGGGGAGATGTTGTGCGCCTTCTTCACCTCGAGCGGCTCCCTGACGATGCTTTTGCCGAGCACCAGCGCATCCCCGGATGTGGGTGGCAGCAAACAGCAGAGCATCTTGATGGTCGTGGTCTTGCCCGCGCCGTTCACGCCGAGCAAGGCGAACAGCTCGCCTTCGCCGATGCGAAGATCCAGCGCGTCCACCGCCGTGCGGTTTCCGAAGCGCCTGGTCAGCGCGTTGGTTGCGATGGCGTTCATGCTTCCTCCTTGCTCGTGTCGCCCCATGAGGAGATCATGCCCGCAAAGAGGCCGCCCAGCACCTCGCTTGTGAAAATCGCAAGCCCCGCGCCTTCGTCCCCGCCGATCATGAGCATGTCGCCGGGCTTAATGTTGAACATATCCCGCGCGTCCTTGGGGATTACGATCTGCCCCTTTTCGCCGACCTTGACGGTGCCGAAAAGCCACCTTCCATCCGGCCCCTGCATCTTCATACGCGCCTCCGTGCAGCTTATTTGGTATAACTGGTTATACTAGTATAACAAATAAAACGAGTT
>DATMYG010000124.1:0-5121 GCA_035561055.1 Clostridia bacterium
GCGGGCGTGATCGACCTTCTTTCCAACAACCTCGCCGTGGTCGCGGAACCCTCGGGGAAGGGCACGGGCAACGAGGTTGATATGGAGCAGATCCTCGCCTGGAATCCGGACGTCATCCTGTTCGACCCCAGTAGCGTGTACGGGACCGTCGGCACGGACGCGACATGGCAGAGCCTCTCGGCCATCCAGAGCGGCAGGTACTACGAGGTTCCCTTCGGGCCGTATAACTGGATTGGCTTACCGCCCTCCGCGCAGCAGTACCTGGGCATGCTGTGGATGGCGAAACTGCTCTATCCTGAGGCAGCGACCTACGACCTGTATCAGGAGGTTTCCGCGTATTTCAGTCTGTTCTACCACTGCGAGCTGACGCAGGAGCAGTACGACGCGTTGGTCCAGAATTCCATCGGCAAGCCGCAGGGCTAAACCCTCCCTTAAAAATAAAGCCGTCCCGGCAAGCATGTCCGGGGCGGTTTTCTTATTTCGGGCGGTAGAGTTCTAACGCAGATTTTAAGCCGCGCCGCCTCTGAGGTATTCCATCAGAAGACCCGAGAGGGCGACGGTCATGTCGCCGTAGCCGAGGATCAGCCGGTCCTTGATGCTGGCGTGCGTGAAATTGATCGTGCCGGAGCCGCGCACGGCCTCGAGCGGGCGCGAGGGGTACACGTGCAAGAGGCGCATCTTTCCAATATGGGAAATATCCCTCGTTTCCTGCGGGTGCAGGTGGACGACGATCAGCACGTCGTAATCCCTGTCCTGCAGCGGGGCGATGGGGGTTCGATCGCAGTTTTTCACGCCGTAGGCGGGATCGTTGATGCCGCCGTCCGCGTATTTCCTGCCGCGCACCATCACCGCGTCGTACACGTGGGGGATGGCGGCGGAGGCGAGCACCGCATCGGTGATCTCCTCGTCGCTCATGCTCTTGAGGTCGAAATATTCCACCCGCCGCGCCTCGATGTCGTACGCGCACGCAAAGAGCTTCGCGCGGTACGCGCGCACCCTGTCGAAGTCGATGGACGCCGCGATCAGGCTCCTGAGGGCGTCCTGCGTGCACAAGCCCTCGTTGTCGCTAAGCTGCGCGTTGATCTGGGTCAGTATGTCCTTCAGGCCGCGGACTTCGCCGCGCTTGGGCGCAATCACATCCGAAAGGCCCACGTTCCGCCACAGCGCCTCGAGCTCGGCGCCGTCGTCCATGGCGTACATCAGCGCGTTGAGCGCGCCGACCGACGTGCCGGACACGCCGTACACCCGGTCCGCGACGTCCATCTCGCGCATCGCGCGCACGGCTCCCGCCTCGTACGCCCCCTTCGCGCCGCCGCCCGAGAGCACAAGCCCGAAGCGCAGGCTGTTCCAGCGGTCCACGCCTTCCCTGACGAGCATATTTTTCCCTCCCCATCCAAAGCCTGCGTTATTATATCACGCGCGCGGCGGCGCGGGCAACGAAGGAGGGCTTCTTGCGGCAGCTTTATCGGTTGCGCGGCGGCGCAAGCGGTGTTATATTGGCTTTGGCGGGCGGATCGGCAAGAAGCCCGCGATCACGCTGGAAAGGCCGGAACCGGATTGCACGAAAACATGGAAACGGCAAAGGGCAAAACGAAACTTCGCATCTGCTGGGAGTTGTTCGTCACCTTCCTCAAGGCGAGTACGTTCACCTTCGCGGGCGGCCTCGCCATATTGCCCGCGCTCGAAAAGGACGCGATCGACAAATTTAAGCTCATCGACAGGGATGCGTTTCTGGGATACGCCACGCTTTCCCAGTCCATCCCGGGCGTGATCGTGCTCAACTGCGCCTCGTTCGTCGGGCGGCATGTCGCGGGAGTTTGGGGCATGCTCGCGGCGGGCTTCGGGGCGATTCTCCCGGCGTTTGCCTTCATGCTCCTGGCTACAATACTCGCCAACCTCATCCCCAAGGAAGGGGCGTTCCTCGGCGCGATGCGCGGCATCCGCGCGGCTTCCGCCGCGCTGCTTCTCTCGGCCGCGTTTTCGCTCGGGCGGCACAATCTCAAAAGCGCGTTCGCCGTCGTCGTAATGGTCGCGGCTTTCGCGCTCGTCATCGTCGGCAAACTCGGCGCGCCGCTCGTTATCCTGCTCGCCGCCGCCGCAGGGTATCTCTACCAGCGCGTACGCAGGCGCAGGAAGGAGAAGAACAAAAAAAATGCTTCCTGAGTGCTTGGATCTGTTCCTGACGTTCTTCAAAATCGGTATCATCAGCTTCGGCGGCGGCTATACGATGCTCTCCATGATCATGACCGAATCGACCCGCTTCTCGATCACGGGGGCGCAGTTTGCCGACCTCAACGCGCTCGATATGGTGGTGCCCGGGGCGATCGCCATCAACGCGGCGACCTACGTGGGGTATCTCTACGCGGGCGTGCCGGGTGCTGTCGCGGCTACGCTGGGCGTTTCCGCGCCAAGCTTCGTGCTGACGCTGCTGTTCATGCGTTTCGTCGCGCGCTTTAAGGACAGCGCGTGGCTCAAGGACATCCTTTCGGGCATCAAGCCCGCCGCCGTCGGGCTCATCGCGGCGGCGGTGGCCCTGATCGCGGCCGAGGTGCTCCTGGCGCCGGGCAGGGAGCTTCATGAGGTTCTTACGGATCCGCTCGGCGCGATCTCGCCCATCTGCGTCGCCATCTTTGCGGCGACGGCCTTCTGCAGCGTCCGCTTCAAGTGGAATCCTATCCTGCTCACGCTCGCCGCGGGCGTGGCCGGGGCGTTTCTGCTGAAATAATCCCCGTTTTCAAAACCAAAAGGCCGCCCGCGGGCGGCCTTATAATTGCCGATTGTCAAGTTCTAATTGTTGATTATTCTTCGTATTTCTCCAGCGCGACGCCGCTCATCGCGAACATCTGCAAAGAGAACTCGTCGGGGTAGCCCTCGCCGTAGACCACGCGGGAGATGCCGGAGTTGACGATCATCTTCGCGCAGATCACGCAGGGCTGGTGCGTACAGTACATGGTCGCCCCCTCGATGGTAACGCCCAGCTTCGCCGCCTGGATGATGGCGTTCTGCTCGGCGTGGATGGCGTAACACAACTCCTGCCGCGTGCCGGAGGGGATGTTCAGCTTCCTTCGCATGCACTCGCCGCGTTCGACGCAGCTTGCGACGCCCGCCGCCGCGCCGTTGTAGCCCGTGGTGAGGATGCGCTTGTTCCTTACGATCACGGCGCCGATCTTACGGTTTTCCTGATAGCAGCTCGACCACGAGCCTATGGTTTTTGCCAGCTCCATAAAACGGCGGTCCCACTTGCTCCACTCGGTCATGCGCGCGGCCTCCAAATCCCCGGATTTGTTGGAATTATAGCAAATCCGCGCCGGATTTGGAAGTTTTTTTGTAAAATGGGGAGTAATTGTGAAATCTGCCGCGTTCGCTTGAAATCAACCCGGCATTGCGCTATCATACAAGAGCGGTTTAGCACTCGTCAATGTGGAGTGCTAACAACACACAGATATCAATGATCGATACATAAGGAGGTTATAGCACATGAAACTTAAACCCTTAGCGGACAGGGTCGTGCTCAAGGCGGTCGAAGCGGAAGAGACCACCAGGGGCGGCATCATCCTTACGGGCAGCGCGAAGGAAAAGCCGGTCGTCAGCGAGGTCGTCGCGGTGGGCCCCGGCGGCAACATTGAGGGCAAGGAGATCACGATGTACGTCAAAGCGGGCGACAAGGTGATATTCTCCAAGTACGCGGGCACCGAGGTCAAGCTCGATGGCGAGGAATACATCATCGTCCGCCAGAACGACATCCTGGCGGTCGTCGACTAAGGAGGAAAGACGATTATGGCAAAGCAGCTTAAGTACGGAGAAGACGCCCGCCGCGCCCTTGAGAAGGGTATGAACGCCCTGGCGGACACGGTCAAGATCACCCTCGGCCCCAAGGGCCGCAACGTGGTGCTCGACAAGAAATACGGCGCGCCCCTCATCACCAACGACGGCGTGACCATCGCCAAGGAAATCGAGCTTGAGGACCCGTTTGAGAACATGGGCGCCCAGCTCGTCAAGGAAGTCGCCACCAAAACCAACGACGTCGCGGGCGACGGCACCACCACTGCCACGCTTCTTGCGCAGTCCATCATCCACGAGGGCATGAAGAACGTCGCCGCCGGCGCGAACCCCATGGACCTCAAGCGCGGCATCGAGTTCGCAGTCGAGGAGGCCGTCAAGGGCCTTAAGGAGCTCTCGAAACCCGTCGAGAACAAGCACGCCATCGCGCAGGTCGCCGCCATTTCCGCGAGCGACGAGAAGATCGGCGAGCTCATCAGCGACGCCATGGAGAAGGTCGGCAACGACGGAGTCATCACGGTCGAGGAATCGAAGACCATGAAGACCGAGCTCAAGATCGTCGAGGGCATGCAGTTCGACCGCGGCTACGCCTCCGCCTACATGGTGACCGATACGGAGAAGATGGAAGCCGTGCTCGACAACCCGTACATTCTCATTACCGAGAAGAAGATCAGCAACATCCAGGAGATCCTGCCGCTGCTCGAGGTTGTCGTGCAGCAGGGCAGGAAGCTCCTCATCATCGCCGAGGATGTCGAGGGCGAAGCGCTCGCGACCCTCATCGTCAACAAGCTTCGCGGTACGTTCACCTGCGTCGCAGTCAAGGCCCCGGGCTTTGGCGACAGGCGCAAGGCCATGCTGCAGGATATCGCGATACTCACCGGCGGCCAGGTGATTTCCGACGAGCTCGGCATGGACCTCAAGGAGACCACCATCGCGCAGCTCGGCACCGCCCGCCAGGTGAAGGTGGACAAAGAGAACACCACCATCGTGGAAGGCGCGGGCGAACCCTCCGAGATCAAGGCCCGCATCAACTCCATCAAGGCCCAGATCGAGGACACCACCTCCGATTACGACAAGGAGAAGCTGCAGGAGCGCCTGGCGAAGCTCGCGGGCGGCGTTGCGCTGATTTCCGTCAGCGCCGCGACCGAAGTGGAAATGAAGGAATTCAAGCTCCGCATCGAGGACGCGCTCAACGCGACCCGCGCGGCCGTGGAAGAGGGCATCGTGCCCGGCGGCGGCGTTGCGCTGGTGAACGTGATTGATCGCGTGAAGAAGCTCGAAACTGGCGTCACCGGCGACAGGAAGACCGGCATCCAGATCGTGGTGCGCGCGCTTGAAGAG
>DATMYG010000125.1:0-5514 GCA_035561055.1 Clostridia bacterium
CAAGCTCGGCCGCAGGAAAGCGCTCGCCGTTTCGCGCATGAACGCCGCCGTCGCGCTTAGCATCGAAAACGGTACGATTGCGGACGCCCGCATAGCGCCGGGATGCGTGTTTGCTTCCCCGCGCCGTGTCGCCCCCGCGGAAGCGTCGCTTTTGGGGAACGCGCCCTCGCGGGAGCTGTTCGAGGAATGCGGCAGAGCCGTTTCGGAAGAGATGATCCGCGTCACGGGAGTGCGCTGGTCAACCGAATACAAATATCCCGCGCTCGCGGCCGTCGTCCGCCGGGCGCTATGCATCGCTGTGGGGCTCGCGGAGGAATGCCCATGAACACGCTGCGGTTCATGCTCAACGGAGCGCCCGTTTGCATCGAAACCGAAGGGAGCGCGCGTTTGCTGGACGTGCTGCGCGAGACGCTGGGGCTTACCGGAACGAAGGAAGGTTGCGGCGTCGGCGAATGCGGCGCGTGTACCGTGATCGTCGACGGGGACGCCGTGGATTCTTGCCTCTATCCCGCCATGCGGGCCATGGAAAAAAACGTGACGACTATCGAGGGCCTCGCCAGGGACGGCATGCTCGACCAGCTGCAGCAGGCGGTGCTTGACCACCACGCGCTGCAGTGCGGGTTCTGTACGCCGGGGTTCATCATGAGCGCAAAGGCGCTGCTCGATAAAAACCCCCATCCAACGCGCGAGGAGGTCAAAATCGCCATCGCGGGCAACCTCTGCCGGTGCACCGGGTACGAGCAGTTGATCGAGGCTGTGCTCGACGCCGCCGGGCGCAGGGAATGACCGCCGGCATTTCCGCCGACCTTTTCTTAGAGGGGAGAATTCCCTATCATCGTCTGCCGCTTTTTTCTTTTGCATAAGGGGAGCTATCAAATCCATAAAGGAGGAACCCGAATATGATCGACATCTGGCAGGTCTTGCCGGACACGCTTGAGAAATTCAAGCCGTTCGGCATGACCGCAAAGGGCGCGGGCGCGGCGTATGCGATCGCGCTCGTCTACATCGCCCTCATGGTGGTCCTTGGCATATGGTGGAACAGGCATCTGCCCTCGAGCGTCGCCGAGGAAGGCTGGAGCAGCCGCACCATCGCGCGCATCGCCATCCTGACCGCCCTGTCCGCCGCGGGCGGGTTCATCACGCTGCCCGGCGCAACCAGCATCCGCTTCGACTCGCTGGCGGGCTACTTCGGCACGCTGATGTTCGGCTGGCAGGTTGGCGCCATCGTCGCCATGTTCGGCACGTTCTTCTCCAACCTCATGTCCGGCTTCTCCGGATGGGCGCCGCTCGTGCCGTACTACATGATCAATATGGCGCTCGCGGTCACGTGCTTTGGCATCGCGACGAAGAAGTTCGGCAAGGTGCCCGGCATCATCGTCGGCACCATCGCCAACACGCTGTGCATCGCGCCCTGGCCGCTCATGATGGGCTGGGCCATGCTGATCGCCACCATCATCCAGCAGGTGCTCGGCTCCTACGCCAACTGCCTGCTCGCCGCGCTGGCCTATTCCGCCATCACCGCCGCGCAGACGCGCCGCCGTTACGAGGAACCCGTCGATCCCGAGGAGCAGCGGATCGTGGAGGCGATGATCGCGCAAGCCGCGAAATCGAAGCCCGGCGCCATCGCCGAGCCCCCGCGCGTAAGGCGCTCCGGGAAAGGCGCGCTGCTGATCCTCGTCGGCATTTCGCTCGTGCTCATTCAGGCGATGCTGCTTGCGTACAAGTTTTTCCATTCGAAGAAAGCGCCGGTATTCGCATTTGCAACCGCGGCGGATCTCATGAATATGCTCAAGCTCTACTGGGTCAGCCTGCTGGGGGTCATCCTGTTCGTCTGGGGACTCGTCCGCCGGATCATCGACGCCGCGAACCGAAAGCGGCCTGTAAAAATGGAGGCGTAAGCATATGGAAGAACCCATCATCCGTGTGGAAGGCGTCAACTTCGTCTACGAGGGCAGCCGCCGCAGGGCGATTGCGGATATCAATCTGGACGTCTATAAGGGCGAGTTCCTCGTCATCACCGGCCCGACGGGCGCGGGTAAAAGCACGCTCTGCCAGTGCCTGAACGGCATCATCCCGCATTTCACGCAGGGCATTATGACGGGCAGCGTCAACGTCGTGGGCATGGACACACGCGAGCATCCCGTCTACGAAATGGCGCCGCGCGTCGGGCTTGTGTTCCAGGACGCGGACGCGCAGCTCTTCGGCATGACGGTCGAGGAGGATATCGTGTTCGGCCCGAGCAACCTAGGTTACGATTACGAGGAGTGCATGCGCCGCATCGAAAAGGCGCTGAAAGATCTAAATATCGAACAGCTCCGGGAACGCAAGCCGCAGGAACTTTCCGGCGGGCAGAAGCAGGCCGTCGCGATAGGCGGCGTATACGCCATGCTTCCCGAAATCATCATCTTCGACGAACCCACGAGCATGCTCGACCCCTGGGGCAAACAAAACGTCTTTTCAATCATCAAGGACATTAACAAGGTCTACGGCGTCACGATCGTGCTGGTCGAACACGAGATGAACCATGTGGCGAAGTACGCGGACCGCGTGGTCGTCATGGACCGCGGAAAAATCGTTCTTTGCGATACGACCGATAAGGTCTTCGCACAGACCGGACGCCTCGCCGCGCTCGGCATGAACGTTCCGCAGGCGATCGAGCTCGGGGACCTACTCAAGCGGGACGGGATCATCAGCGACGTTCCCCTCTCGGCGGACGCGCTGACCGACGCGCTCCGGACGCTTCCAGGCATGCCGGAAACGCCCTGCGGGATCATAGACGCGGCCTCCCCTCCATCCGTAGTCGGGGAACCCGTCATCGAAGCGAAGAACCTCGCGTTCAGTTACCTCGGCGAGGGCAACCAGCTCGACGGCGTCAGCGTGGCCTTCCGCAAGGGCGATTTCGCGGCGGTCATCGGCCAAAACGGCGCGGGCAAGACCACGCTCATGCGCAGCGTGATCGGGCTACTCAAGCCGCAGTCCGGCGAGATTCTCGTATGCGGGCACAGCATCAAAGATAAGACCGTAGCCGAACTCTCCGCGAACGTGGGCTACGTCTTCCAGAACCCGGACGAGCAGATATTCACGGACAGCGTGCTCGACGAATTGAACTTTGGCCCGGATAACCTCGGTCGCGCGCGCGAACAGAGCGCGCCGCTGGTTCAGGAGGTGCTCGCCGAGGTCGGGCTCGAGCACTACCGGAACACCTGGCCGAAATACCTTTCCAAGGGCGAGCGCCAGCGGCTGAGCATGGGCGCGATCATCACCATGGACCCGGACGTCATCATCGTGGACGAGCCGACCACCGGCCAGGATTGGCGCGAAACGCTCTGGATCATGGATCTGCTCAAAAAGATGAACGAACGCGGCAAGACCATCCTCATCATCACGCACAACATGGAGATCGTCAACCGCTACTGCAACCGCGTACTCGTCATGCGCGGCGGCCAAATCCTGCTCGACGGGGCGCCGCGGGAAGTGTTCACCCATGCGGAAACGCTCCGGAGCGCATATATCGAACCGACCGACGTCATGAAAATCGCGAAGGCGCTGCCGTATATGCCCGACAGCGTGGTCTCCGTTCAGGAATTCTACGATTGCTTCACGGCAATCCGAAAGGGGGCGTAACGCATGCTGGTCGAATACAGAAAGCTCGATACCTGGCTGCACCGCATGAACCCGAAGGTCTCCATGCTGTGCGTGCTCCTCGCCATCGTCGCGTCCATCGTATGGACGAATGTGATCTACCTCGCCGCCCTCACGCTCGCGCTCTACCTCGTCGGCATGAGCTGCCGCTTCCCGTGGAAGCAGATCGGATGGTTCCTGAAGTTCGCGCTGATCGCCTCCCTGCTGATTCTGATCATCCAGGCGTTCACCTCCGACGACAGCCTAGTCAAGACGGAGTGGATTCGAAAGACGACTCTGTTCTACGCGCTGCCGGGGCAGAAGGGCGCGGTCAAGCTCGGCGGCGTGCTCTATGGCATCGCCTGTTGCCTCAAGATCTACATGGTGGTGTTCGCCATCGCCATACTCGGCTTCACCGTCCCGCCGTCGGAGTTCATCCACGGGCTCGGCAAGCTGCCGTTTGCTTCCAAGCAGCTCACGTTCATCTTTTCGACCGCGTGGCGCTTCATCCCCATTATCCAGGGCCAGGCGATCAACCTCATGAACGCGCAGAAGACCCGCGGCATGGAAATGGAAAAGGGCAGCCTCGCCTCCAAGCTGAAAAAAATGATGCGCATCGTCACCCCCTTATTATCAAACTCGATGGAAATCGGTTCTGACGTCGCGCTGACCATGGAGGCGCGGGGGTTCGGCGCGACGAAAAAATCCAAATTCGTGCGTCCCGGCAGGATGGGTGCGGGCGCAATCGCGGCCTGCGCCGTCATCGCCCTCATGATCGGCGTGCTCGTCTACACCTCCGTGCTCGGTTTCGGGGTCATGTGACATGGCGCGCGTGCTGGTGCTCGGCGCGGCGGCAATGGACACCGTCGCGCGCGTAAAAGCATTCCCGAAGACAGACGACATCGTCTTTCCGGACGAGATCGTCCGCGTCCCCGGCGGCTCCGCCGCCAACGTGGCCGTGGCGCTCGCCCGTCTGGGTGCTGCGGTTTCGTTCCTCGGCACCGTCGGCACGGACGCGGACGGCGAGGCGATCGCGCGCGCGTTCCACGACGAGCGCGTCAATACGGCGCACCTCCTCCGCCTCCCAAACGGGCGGACCGCCGGCGCTTTCATCGCGGTCGACCAAAACGGCGAGCGGATCATGTATTCGCTCGGCGGCGACGCGCTGTATTCGGACGTTTCGCTGCTGGACGGGATCGATTTTACGGCCGGCGCGCTCTACATCGCCGAGGCGTTTTCGGAAGTCGGTATGGAGGCCGCACGCCGCGTGCATGCGTGCGGTGGCCGCGTATACTTCGCGCCCGGCGGCGTCATGTGCGGCTATGGGCTGGGTGGCATCCGCCCGCTCGTCGAAGTCTGCGATACGATGATCGTCAGTATGCCGGAACTCATAAAGCTCACCGGCGCAACGGAGGCGGAGATCGGTTCGGCCGTCCTGCTCGGCGCGGGCGCGAAGGCCGTCGTCGTGACCCAGGGCGCGCGCGGCGCGGGCTTGTATACGGACGCCGGCTCCATTTTCGCGGCGGGAGTTCCCGCGGTGCCCCTGGATACCACGGGCGCGGGGGACGCGTTCGCGGCGGCGTACCTGTTTTCGGAACTGCGCGGGAGCGAACCGGGCGCGCGGCTGGCGTTCGCGAACCGCTGCGCCGCGTTCGCCGTCGGACGCTTCGGCGCGCGCACCAGTCCGCGTCTACATGAAATCGATCGGGAGGAACTTTCATGAACCGGCATCTTTTCGAGGATTGCCTGACCCTCTGCAAGGATCTGATCGCCGCGCCGAGCATCTCTGGGGAAGAGCAGGGCGTTGCGGGCGTCCTCGCCGCTTTTTTCCGCGCGCATGGCGCGACCGAGATTATTGCGGACCGCTACGGCAGCCTGATCGTTTTCCTGCGC
>DATMYG010000126.1:0-2227 GCA_035561055.1 Clostridia bacterium
ATATGACGTCATTATAATTATATATCAGGCGCGCGCGCCGTGTCCACAAGGCGCTTCCGTATTTTGACGATTTATGCTATGATATGTAAAACTGCAAGGAGGTATTTTATATGAATTGTCCGTACTGCGGCAGCGCAAATCAGGACGGAACCCGCTTCTGCGTCGGCTGCGGAGCAAACATCGAGGGAGCCGCTCCCAGGCCGCCGGTGCAGAATTACCAGCAGAGCTATCAGCCCCCGGTTTACCAGAACGTACCCGCCGTCAACCCGCTTACCGCGCCCATGCGCACGAGCGAGTTCTTCTGGATGTACTTCGTGCTCGCCATTCCTTTCGCAGGCTTCATCTGCGCCCTCGTGTGGGCGTTCGGCAGCAACGTCAACCAGAACCGCCAAAACCTCAGCCGCGCCGTCCTAATCTGGATGCTTGTGGGCGTCTGCCTGAGCATCGTTTTTGGCATCATTTTCACCCTATTGGGCATTTCGATTGCGGATTCGCTTTCTTCCGGTTACTATTATTAAGAGCCGGACGCGATTTCAGGCTGCATGGCAGAATGAGCGAGCCGCGGGCCTTGACTTGGCCCGCGGTTTGTTTTATAATAATCCGGTCAACTGAATAGCCTTATCAAGAGCGGTTGAGGGTACGGGCCCTGTGAAACCCGGCAACCTGCGCGAGAGCGTAAGGTGCCAAATCCCGCGGCATTGCCGGAAGATGAGCGATGGATCTCTTTTCGTCTCGTTTTTCGCGAGGCGTTTTTTCTTACATGAAGAACGTCCCCGCGCATACCGCGCGCGTAAGGCTGCAAAATAGGACGGGACAGAAAGGGAACAGAATGGCTGCAAGACTCTTCACATCAGAATCGGTCACGGACGGACATCCGGACAAGGTCTGCGACATACTTTCCGATACGGTGCTGGACGCCTACCTCGCGTGCGATCCGTACGCGCGGGTAGCGTGTGAGTGCTGCGCGACGACGGGGCTTGCCGTCGTGATGGGGGAAATCACCTCCAAGGCGTGCATCGAGGTGACGCCGCTTATCCGCCAGGCCATCCGCGACATCGGCTACGACGACCCCTCCCTCGGCTTCGACGCGGACAACTGCGCCGTGCTGGTCGCGCTTGGAAAGCAGTCCCCCGACATCGCGCTGGGCGTGGACAGGTCGCTCGAGGCCAAGCAGGGACTCGAGGCGGACATGGCGACCGGCGCGGGCGACCAGGGCATGATGTTCGGCTACGCGTGCAACGAGACCGACGAATATATGCCCCTGCCCATCTACCTCGCGCACGCGCTGACGAGGAAGCTGAGTTCCGCGCGGCGCGGCGGCCTGATCCCCTGGCTTAGGCCCGATGGAAAGTCGCAGGTGACGGTCGAGTACGAGGGCGGCCTGCCCAGGCGGCTCGAGGCGATCGTCGTGAGTGCGCAGCACGCGCCCGAGGTCACGCAGGAAGAGATCCGCGCGGCGATCCTCGAACACGTGATTCGTCCCGTGCTGCCTCCCATGCTTGTGGACGATCATACGAAGATTTTCGTGAACCCGACCGGCCGCTTCGTCATCGGCGGGCCACACGGCGACTCCGGCCTCACCGGGCGCAAGATCATTGTGGATACCTACGGCGGTTACGCGCGCCACGGCGGCGGCGCATTCTCCGGCAAGGACCCCACGAAGGTCGACCGCAGCGCCTCCTACGCGGCGCGCTACCTCGCAAAAAACATCGTGGCGGCGGGCCTTGCGGCGCGCTGCGAAATACAGCTCGCCTACGCCATCGGCGTCGCGGAGCCGGTTTCCGTCAGCGTGGACACCTTTGGAACGGGCAAGGTCGCGGATGAAAGGCTGACCGCCGCCGTACGCAAAAGCTTCGACCTGCGTCCGGAGGCGATGATCCGCAGGCTTGACCTGCGCCGCCCGATCTACCGCCGCACGGCCTCCTTCGGCCACTTCGGCGATCCCGCGATGCCGTGGGAGAAGTTGAGCCTTGCGGGCGAATTATCGGAGAATATCCGCTAAGCGCCGCGGGCGGATGATATCCGCCCCTACATCCAAACCAATCGCATCGACCCGACAGCGGGTGGATGTGGAATCCGCCCCTGCAAGACGAAACGGTCCGCGCTTAAGCGAGGCCGTTTTTTATGGAAACGACCAGACGGGATTATGCCAGGCCAGAAGGCCGGATATACGTAGCGGGCGGATGAAAATCGGGTTCCGCCGAAAAACGCGCATTCTTAAAAACTG
>DATMYG010000127.1:0-4903 GCA_035561055.1 Clostridia bacterium
GCCTTGCCGAATATCTCGGCCATGACGTATTTCGGGTCGGTGCCGCACAATAGGATCGCGCCGTGGCCGCGGTGGTCCGGGTATTTGTAGTCCGTTGTGCGAAGGGCCCTTACCACGCCCGCCTGGCAGGCCTCCTGTCCCGTGGAGAGGTGTACAAACCCCGGGATGGTGCCGTTGGCGGCATATTCCTTGACGACGTCCTCAAAGATGCGGATCAGGTACATATCCCTGTAGAGCCCCTTGAGCCGCTCTCGATCCAGAGCCATATCGATCCCTCCGAATATCAATAAAGATAGCGATCTATCGTTTTTCCACGCGGGCGCCGTTTCGGCGACGCCGCACGCGGGCGGTATGCAAAGCACAGCCGCACGTCCGTGCGGGCCGTTTCGGTTCATTGTTGCCGATCAATCACATGTGTGCGTACAAAAAAAGTGGGGCGTAATTTGGAATGGCTGGCGCGATGGAATCGCGCCAGCCGCTGAATGCGAGGAGATTCTCGGTTTTACGCAGTGGGCTGGATGTAGAGGATGTTGTAGAGCGTGTAGTCGCCGATGCCCGGGACCTCCGCGTCGATGCGGCCGTCGATCCAGGAGATGTAGCAGTCCGCGATGTCGGCGGCCGCCACTGTCTGCGTATATTCATCGGTGCAGATGAAGTCGTAATTTTCCGCCTCGACCATGCCGAGCGCGTCGAACATTTCCTTGACGCTGATCTTGTCCTTGTAGGAGGTCATGATCACGTCGGCGCCGAAGTTGATGTAAGCAACCTCCCACACCGCCCAATTGGGATCCTGCGCCTCGCCGACGACGATCGGCGCGTTTTCACCCTCGAGCGTGAGGTACTTCTGGAGCAGGTCGCTCAGGGCCTCTTCACCGACATAACCGTCGGAACCGATCACCTGTATGGTCTCGTTGCCCGTGATGCCGCACTTATCATACACTTCCTGGATCGAGTACGCGGGACGCAGGTCGCCTTCGCCGCGCAGCTGGTCGCTGGCGGTCAGGCCGTCGATCGCGTTGTTCCAGACGATGATGCGCTGCACGCCGGTGGTTTCCGCCGGGGGCTCGGTCGCTACCGGCGGCTCGGTCGCCACGGGGGGGTCGGTCGCTACCGGGGGGTCGGTTGCTACCGGCGGTTCGGTTGCTTCTTCGGTGGGTTCGACCGTCCCCTGTACGGAACAGGCACACAGCGCGAATACCATAACCAAAGCAAGCAGCAAGGCAAGAGTCTTTTTCACGATGGTTCCCTCCTTAAAATAAATACATGATAGGCGGCGACCCGCCTTAGCAAATATATTTTACCCCACGGGCGATTCGAATGTATACGTATAATTGCTGCACATATGTGCAACTTTGCCATATTGCCCCAAATAGAGCTGTTTCCGAACGAATTATCATGTATACTCGAATCATAAAAAGGCGGTGAAATTACAGTGCGGCGAGTGAGGGAACATCCCATTCTGGAGATAGAAACGAAGGCGGAAATCCCGATTATCGTGGATGGAAAAACGCTGATGGCGCACGAGGGCGAGACGGTTGCCGCGGCGCTGAGCGCGAATGGCGTGAGGACCTTCCGTTATACCGCAAAACGGCGTGAGCCGCGCGGGCTGTTCTGTGGAATCGGCCAGTGCACGGACTGCGTTATGGAGATCGACGGCGAACCGAACCGGCGTACCTGCATGACGCTCGTGCGCGCCGGCATGGTGGTCAATACCCAGCGCGGGCACGGCGGCGAGGGAGCGGACGATGAAAATATATGACGTCGTGGTCGTCGGCGCAGGCCCCGCGGGACTCGGCGCCGCCATCGAGGCCAGAAAGTATGGCGCGAGCGTTTTGCTTCTGGACGAGAACAGCCGCCCGGGCGGCCAGCTCTTTAAGCAGATCCATAAATTCTTCGGCTCAAAGGAGCATTATGCCGGAACGCGCGGCTATCTCATAGGGCAGGAACTGCTGGCGGAGGCGGAAGCGCTCGGCGTGGAATTCCGGCTGAACGTGCGCGTCTGGGGCGTGTATCCGGACGGCGGTGTGAGCGCGACGGACGGGGAGACGAGCGTGCGGTACTTCGCCAGGCGCATCATTCTTGCGACGGGGGCTACGGAGAACGCGCTGAGCTTCCCCGGCTGCACGCTGCCCGGCGTGATTACGGCGGGCGCGGCGCAGACCATGGTGAACGTGCAGCATGTGCTGCCGGGTAATAGATTTGTGGTAATCGGCTCCGGAAACGTGGGGCTCATCGTAACGTATCAGCTTTTGCAGGCGGGCGCGGAAGTTTGCTGCATTCTGGAAGCGGCCGCGAAGATCGGCGGATACGGCGTGCACGCGGCGAAGGTCAAGCGCGCGGGCGTTCCGATTTTGACAGGACACACCATCGTTTGCGCAAACGGCACGGACGGAGTGGAAAGCGTCGTTGTCGCCGAGGTGGACGCGTCCTTCCGACCGATTGCGGGAACCGAGCGCACCATCGCGTGCGATACCGTGGCGCTGGCGGTCGGCCTGTCCCCGCGCGTGGAGCTTGCCGGCGTGAGCGGCTGCGAACTGACGTACTCATCGGCGCTCGGCGGCGTGCTGCCGCTGCACGCGGAGGATATGGAGACCACCAGGGAGAATATCCTGATCGCGGGGGACCTCGCCGGGATTGAGGAGGCGAGCACCGCGCTGGACGAGGGGCGCATGGCGGGCAGCCGCGCGGCGTATACGCTCGGATATCTCGCGCGCGGGCAATATGAAGAGAACAAGCGCGCGCTGCTCGGGCGGCTCAACGCGCTCAGGGCCGGCCCGTTCGGCGAAAAACGGCGCATGGCCAAGGAGGCGTTATGGAACGCGATGCGATAGGAACCGAGATCGTCTGCCGCTGCGAGGAAGTTGCCGCGGAAGAAATCATGGAGGCGATCCGCAACGGCGCGGATTCGCTGGACGCCGTAAAAAAAGCGACGCGCGCGGGCATGGGCTTCTGCCAGGGGCGCACCTGCAAGCGGCTGATCGCGCGGATGCTTTCCTGCTATTACGGAATGCCTGTGGATCGCTATCTGCCGGGCAGCCTTCGGCTGCCGGTGACGCCCATCCGGCTTTCGCTTCTGGCGGAAACCCAGGACGATCCGCGGGAAGGAGAGAGGGCTGCGACATGCGAAAAATCCTGATCGACTGCCGGGAGAATATTCCCTGCGACCCGTGCCGCCACGCTTGCCCGAAGGGAGCGATCAAAATCGAAGGCGGCATCACGGATCTGCCGGTCGTCCGCCCGGAACGGTGTACGGGCTGCGGGATTTGCGTCGCGGCTTGTCCCGGCCAAGCTTGTTTCCTCGTGGACGAGGAGTTTGCCCCGGGGCGCGCGAGCGTTGATTTTCCATATGAATTCCTTCCGCTGCCGGTCGAGGGCATGACCGTGGAAGCGCGGGACAACGAGGGAAACGCCGTTTGTGGCGCGATCGTCGAGAAGGTCATTCTGCAAAGGAACGCGCAGCATACCGCTGTAGTGCGCGTGAGCATGCCGAAGGAATACGCAAAGTATGTGCGCGGCATGAAGCCGCTGAAAATACCGGGGGAAGTATAAGTATCGGAGGACGGTAACATAAGAAACCGTATCTTGCCGCCGTCCATGATCCACTTGAATAACACCTATGCCGATGGCCTGAACCCCCGGCTTCGCGCCGGGGCATATTTATTATTCAGTACTGTATCACCCCACCAGCAGCAACGTGCTGTCGTTCAAAATCAGGCTTCCGTACAGGAATAGAACATCCGCGTTTTCCTGAAAATCGATCAGGGAGAACAGCGCGTCGGCCGAGATGTAGCGAAGGTCGATCAGCGTGATTTTCGCGTACGCCTCCGTTAATAGCGGCGCGAGGCTGCTCGAGAACGAATCACGGAAGAGGTAGAGCTCTTTCCCGGTCGCGGCGTCCGGGTTTTCGATGATCACGATGGGCTGCGGGCCGCGGAGATAGACGCTGTAGGGATCGACGCCGTCAAAAAGGACCTCGTCATACATGGCGCCTTCCACCATTTTCAGCGTTTTCGTGTCCAGATAGCGCACCCGGGCGCGCGAGAGGGTTTCGTTCGTCAGGCAGGCCAGCGCCTCGGCGGGCAGCGGCAGCGCGTACTGCCCGGCATACGCGCCGTAGAACGGAGAAAGCTCCTTTGCGGTGAAATTTTCATCCATTGAAAAACCCATTTCGACTCCCAGCGCCTGCAGCACCGGGGAGAGCGCCGTCTGCTTCCAGTGCAGGTCGGTCGTATAATAGGAATCCGCGCCGAGCGCGTTCTTTAAGGAAATGTAGCGCGCGTCCGCGAGGTTTTCCCGGATGAGCGCCTCCAAAGCGTCGTAATCGTAACCCGGGTAGGCTGTGCCTGCGGCGAGGTAATAGCTCTTGTCTGGAATCGCCGCCAGATAGATACGCGTCCCGTGCGGGAGGCGTGCGGCGACCTTGTTGATTTTCGCGATCGTACGCCTGACCGACGCCTCGTCGAGGAACGTCAGCTTCGCGACGCTGCCCTGCACGCGGAACAATCCGTTATTATCGAGAAGGCGCAGCGCTTCGTACTGGACGAACGCCTTGAGCGCGCGCAGCGCGTCCCTGCCGACAAAGCTGTCCTGCGCGTAGGCTTCAAACTCCCCAGCGAAATCGTCGTTGAGCCAGCAGCGTCCGCCGGATGTGAAAACGAGTTCCGGCAGCGGCGCGAGCCTTCGCCTCTCGCTTGCCGAAACCTCGGGTGGGGTATAGAACAGGTTGGCGACGAAGAAGCCGAGAATGATCGCCGCGAGCAGTCCCGCCGTGAGGAATGTTTCAAGCTTTCGATAACGCCGCGTTTTCGCTTCCATGACGCCTCCTAAAACCTGAAGTAGATGAACGGGCTGAACGAGCCGTCTACGGCGTACGCGGTGGAGGCGACCAGCAGCACAGCAAGGG
>DATMYG010000128.1:0-2888 GCA_035561055.1 Clostridia bacterium
CAATAGGATTTTCCGTAGCCCGTCGGCACCTCTCCGTTCTCGCAGAGGATAAACGGGTAGGAGTCGTAGTACTGCGGATACTGTAAGCATACCGTGCCGTATTCGACAAGGCGGTAGCCCGCGACCCCCGCGTCAAGAAGCGCGTTTCGCATCGACTCCGCTATGCCGCTTTTAAAGCGGATGCCGCTTTGGCCCGTAATGCGCGCGGAGAAGCCATGGTAGCTGAGCAGATCGGTCAACCCGTCAACCTTCGTCGCCGCATACGCGCCGTCCGAGAGGGAGAGCAGCCACACGCTCATACCGGTAGGAGTGCCCGCGGAATTGTAAAGGTACATCACGGCGTTCGTCGCGGCATTCGTGTAGACCGTGGCGGTCAACACACCGTTTGCCGCAGTGCCCTGATATACGACGCCGTCCACCCAAAGCTTTGTGTCGGCATACCCCGCCGGTATGGTCACGCTCATGGGATATGTCTGAATGCGCGCCTCATCCCCGGCCGCTACGGCCGTAAGCAGACGGGAGTAACGCGCGGACATGTATCGTTCGGCTCCGTTGAAGCGGATCTTGTGCCAGCCCGCCGCCGCGTTCGCTTCGAGCAGCACGAACGTTTCGCCGGGATACGCCCTCTCGGCGGAATCGTATGCGCCGTTGGGTGTTTTCCTCACGTTGATATAGTCGTTGACGTTCGCGATCTGCAGCTTCGTAAACGCCCTCGTAAAAGCAGCCTTTTGAATATAGCCGAAGCCCGAGCCCCAGGTGATCTTCACCCAGGTGTCGTTCGACGAGGAGACGGGCGCGCAGTCCTCCGCATCCAATACGCCAAGTATGAGCGAGTTGAGGTTCGGCTTCGCATACACATACGCGTCATGCCCGAGTACGTCGTACGTTTTCTGGAACGTGACGGCGGCGATATCGCCAAGCTCGTCCGCCGCGCCGAGGGCGGAATACGCCTCGATCACGCAGGAGGGAAAATAGAAGCCAAGGATATCCGACACGGTCTGCCCCGCCTGCGCGCGGTAAATCGCGCCCTGCTGGGAAAGCCCTACGCCGCTGCCGTTTCGTGCGTGGCGGATGGTGTAGCTTTCGACGACGGCCGGATCTGCCGCGCTGTAGTTGACGATGAGCCAGTAGCGGCTCAGGTCTCCGTTCGAGAAAAAGCCGAGCGGCCTGCCGCTGGCGGGGCTCACATAGAAGTCGATGTCCTTCAGGTTTACGGAGACGGGGTCCAGTACCGCCGTCCCATTTGCGACGACACCCGTAAAGGTCACGTCCAGCGAGCAAAAGTGCGTGCACACCTGCGTGGAATGGTGCGTACAGCCCGCGTCGTAGCAAGGGCCGCTTTTCATGCCGATGCCCGCGATGGTCACATTGGACGCAGTCAGCCCCGCATAGCCAAGCTCCGTCAGCTTCGGGATGAGCGCGTTTATTATCAGCGAGGTCGCATACGCGTTCCCACTCGCAAGCACAGCGGGGATGGTCACCTGTTCGACATACGCGCCCGCCATGAGGTCGTATTGGTCGTACCGCACCGATTCGGGCCCGCTCTGCCCTTCCCCCGTCCACTGGTTGCTGGAAATCTCGGTATAGCCGCCGTTCGTGTTGCAATAATACGCGCGGATGACGGAGCCGCCGTAGGTCAGCACCTGCCCCGCGGTCGCCGTTACCGCAGCATCCGTATCGTCAAAGCGGTACAGGCCGTAGTAGACCTGGCTCCTGTTGTAATCGTACACGTCGAAGACGCGGCCGTCGGTACGCTTCGACTTCACCGCAAAGTTGCGCGCCACAATCGCCTGCGCCTGCTGCGCGGCGGCCGGTTTGCCGGAGCCGATCTCGGCGGGCAGAACGCCCTTGAGGTACTCCTCGATGTAAATGCAATTGACCAGATACAGCCCCGCCCACAGGCCGGCGTAGAGGCCGCTCATTGCTTTATAGTAGCAGTTCAGCTCGCCTCGATAGATACGATCAGACGGAGACGTGCCGTTGGATACCTGCGCAACCTTGAAATAGTTATACCCAAGCCCCGCGGGGGGCGCGTATTCCTTAAAATAAAAGCCCTCGCCAGAAAAAAGAAGCGTGCCGTCCGCCGCGCGCAGCTCGAGGAGCGTTCCATTCACCGTGATTGTATAGGTATAGTCGCTCTCCACCTGAAAGATGGGCGTATCGGTAGCGTCGCACAGCGCGTAGTTGCCGGTGAAGCACACCGCCGCCTGCGTATGATCGAGCTGAGAAAGCAAAACGTTTACATAGCGCGGGTCGGACGAAATACCCAGCGCGTACGACTTGACGCGGGATTGCGGATCGTAAGTGTGGCGCTGCTCCGGCGCAGCACCCTGATCCTGATTTTCCGGGTCGAACGGATCGTAAACGCCGTTCGCCTCGCCGTCCCCTTCGGCCAGGGTATGGACGGGCAACACGGCCGCCACGAACGCAAAGACCAATAACGCACACAGCAGCTTTCTCATACACTGATTTTAGACGCGAAAGGCCGCCAATACAAGCGGCCTGAACCCTGTTTGTCATTTGTTTACATTTGATGCTTTACCGATGCATCGCCCGCGCGATTTCATAAATGAGTATTCCGGCGGCGACGGAGGCGTTGAGCGACTCCGCGAAACCGTACATCGACAGCCTGTACTTTTGGCACAGCGCCGCGACCTCGTCGCTTACGCCCTGCCCCTCGCTGCCAATGACGAGCGCGCAGCGTTCGCCCGGCTCGGGCAACTCCCCGCTTCCCTTGAGATGTCCGCATATGAGCGCGAAACCCTGCTCCTTCATGCGCGCGAGCTCCCCGGGCAGCGCCTTCTGCCAGATGGGAAGGTGGTAGACCGAGCCCATCGCCGCGCGCAAAGGCTTGGGTGCGAACGGGTCGGCGCAGCCTTCGCCAAGAA
>DATMYG010000129.1:0-8634 GCA_035561055.1 Clostridia bacterium
GCCATATAATGATTATACGTAATCGATTAAGTTCAACATTTCATTCAATAAATATCAAAAAAAGGCTGGCTTTATGGGAATGGCAACCATCAAGGAAATCGCATTGGCATGCGGCGTGTCCGCGGCCACGGTCAGCAAAGCGCTGAACAACGCTTCGGACGTGGGCGCGGATACCGCGCGCCGCGTCAAGGACGCCGCGCGCTCCATGGGGTATTTCCCCAACGCGGCGGCGCGCGCGCTCAAAACCAACCGCTCGCTCAACATCGGCCTTCTCTTCGCGGACGCCACCAACAGCGGCCTTGCGCACGAATTTTTCTCCCTCGTGCTCAACAGCCTCAAGGAGGAAGCCGAGCGCGCCGGGTACGATGTGACCTTCATCAGCCGGGACATCGGCCACACGGGCATGAGCTATCTCGAGCACTGCCGCTACCGCAAGTGCGATGGCGTCGTGATCGCGACCGTGCTCGATTACGCGGACCCGCAGGTCATAGAGCTCGCGCAGAGCGACATCCCGTTGGTCGCCATCGACTACGTGTTCGACAACCGCGGCTCCGTCCTTTCGGACAACGTGCAGGGCATGCGGGACCTCGTGCGCTACGTCCACTCCATGGGCCACAAAAAAATCGCGTTCATCCACGGCGACAGGACTGCCGTCACGAAGATGCGCCTTGCGAGCTTCCACAGAACGTGCGAGGAGCTCGGCTTGAAAATACCGGATGAATACATTGTCGAGGGCACGTTCCACGAACCCTCGGCCAGCGCCAGGGCCACGCGGAAGCTTCTCTCCCTTCCCGACAGGCCTAGCTGCATTCTCTTTCCGGACGACTACTCCTTCCTCGGCGGCATGAACGAGATCGAGAGCGCCGGACTTTCCATACCCGAGGACATCAGCGTGTGCGGCTTCGACGGCATCCACCTCTCGCAGGTACTGCGCCCGCGGCTTTCGACCGTGCGCCAGAAGACGGAGCGATTGGGCGCGGAGGCGTCCAAAATGCTCGTCGAGGCGATCGAAGCCGGCAAGACCTTCCTGCCGCACCGCCTCGTGGTGCCCTGCGAGCTCATCGTGGGCGAATCCGTCCGCCGCATCTTATAAGCGAAGTAAGAGTTGACCGCTGCTGTCCGGCACGGTCCGCATGAAAATAATCAAGGAGGAAAAACCATGAAAACCAAGCTTTGGAAGGTTCTGGCGCTCGCGTTGGTCGCTCTGATGGCCTTCAGCGTGATTGCCGGATGCAAGCCGCAGGAGCCGGTCGACACGTCGACTCCGACGGACGTGCCCGTCGAAACCGCCGCGCCGCCCGAGTCGCCCACCGAGACCGCGGCGACAAGCGAGCTTCCCCGCAACGAGACCCTGTACTTCGCGGGCCTGCAGTGGGGCGCCGTGAAGAGCTGGAGCCCGTACAACCCCGACCCGAACAACTCCATGGCTATCTCGCAGGCAGCGTCTGCGCGCATTCCTCTGTACGAGACGCTGTACATGTACAACATGCTTGACGGTCAGATGTATCCGCTGCTCGCGGACGGCGCCTATGTCTGGAACGCGGACCTGACCCAGATGACCGTAAAGATCAAATCGGTCGCCAAGTGGAGCGACGGCACCCCCGTGACCGCCGCCGACGTTGCCTACACCTACGCGACGCACCTCAAGTACGCGTCCAACACCGGCAACGAGTATAAGGATTACATCGATAAGATCGAGGCGGTCGACGAATCCACCGTCGTCATCTACGCCAAGCTCAACGCCGAGGGCAAGCCCGTCAATCCGCTGATGCTCCTCGAGTACATCGGCAAGGTGTATGTGACGCAGAAGGCTTACTTCGAAGGCGTGGAAGCCGCCGTCAGCAGCGATCCGGACGCGTTCAAGAGCGCTCCTTGCGAGGATCCCGTCGGCTCCGGCCCCTACAAGGTCTTCCTGTCCAACGATCAGAAGGTCATCCTCGTGCGGGACGACAGCTACTGGGGACAGGACGCCTCCATGTGGGGCCAGCTGCCCGTGCCCAAGTACCTTGCGCACACGATCTTTACGGACAACAACGCCGCGCAGGTCGCCTTCTCTGCCGGCGAGGTGGACGTTTCCCAGGGCTTTACCGCCAACATTCAGGACTTCTGGCTGACCCAGGGCCTCCCGATTTCCACCTATATGGACGAACCGCCCTACGGCGTGTGCGCGTCCATCCCGACCGCCTGGTATAACATGGGCTCCCCCGGGCTTGACAACGTGGCCGTGCGCAAGGCCATCGCCATGGCGGTGGATTACGAAGCCATCATCGCCAACGCCATGACCAACCAGAGCCCGACCTTCGCGCAGTGCCCGCGCTCCATGATGATCCCGACGGACGGCGAGCAGGCCCTGCTCGATTCTGCGCGCCTCGCGCCCCTCCAGTGGGCGGGCAACGACATCGAAGGCGCCAAGGCGCTGCTCGACTCGGCCGGCATCGTCGATACCAACGGCGACGGCTACCGCGACATCAACGGCCAGAACCTCGAGTACAACGCCTGCTGCCCGAACGGCTGGACCGACTGGCAGGCCGCCATTGAAATCGTCGCCGCCGCCGGCCAGAATATCGGCATCAACATCACGACCGAGTTCCCCGAGGCGGACGTGTTCCTGCCCACCGTGTTCACGACCGGCCAGACCGACTACGACATCTTCATGATGTGGAACGACGGCGCGGGCCCGATCCAGCCCTGGGCGCGCATCCGCAAGTTCATGAGCAGCGAGTTCCTCGCGGCGGCGACCAACGCCACCGGCAACTTCGGCGGCTATGTGAATCCGGAAGCGGATGAGATCATTAAGCAGATTCCGTCCGTCACCGACCCCGCCGAGCTCAAGGAGCTCTACACCAGGATCAACGAGATCTATCTCACCGACGTGCCCTCCTTCGCTCTGATGTATCGTCCGGAGCTGTTCCATGCGGTGAACGAGACCGTGTGGACCGGCTTCCCCGAGCAGGGCGACGGCCTGAACATCCCGCCGCTGGTCATGATCAACGGCTACGGCATCGCCGGGCTCTACCACGTGGAGCTTGTCAACCCGTAATGCCAAGATGAGTAAGAAACAGCCATGTTTTAAGCCATTTTGAAGCATGGCTGTTTCTTTTACGCGGGACAGGAGGTGTGAAATGAAAAGCTATGCCCGGTATTTTGGCAAAAAGGTCATCTGGTATTTCATCACGTTCGTGTGCGCGGTCGTATTGAACTTCTTCCTGCCGCGCCTGATGCCCAACGATCCCATCGCGGCGATCATCGCCCGCATCGCGGCGGGCTCGAGCTCGCAGACGACCGTGCAGCAGGCGTATGAGAATTACGCGCGCCTGTTCGGCATCGACCAGCCCATGTATGTTCAGTTTCTGAAATATATCCAAAACCTGTTCAGGGGTGAGCTGGGCATCGCCTTCAGCCAGTATCCCCGCACGGTGTCTGATATCATCCGTTCGTCCGTCTGGTGGACGATCGGGCTTCAGTTCCCGGCCATCATCGTGGGCTGGCTTATCGGAAACGTGCTCGGCGCGCTCGCCGCGTACATCCGCAAGGGGTTCGACAAGGTGCTTCTGCCCGCAGCCCTTTTTGCCAACAGCGTGCCGGCCTTCGGCATGGCGATCATCATGCTCGTAATCTTCGCCATGAAACTGAAAATCGCCCCCGTCGGCGGAGGGTACGGCTTCGATTTGCTCCCCGAGTTCTCCTGGAAATTCATCAAGTCCATCATCGTTCATTACCAGCTTCCCTTCTGGTCCATCGTCATCATCGCCATAGGCGGGCAGGCGGTCGGCATGCGATCCATGTCCATTTACGAACTCAACGCGGACTATGTCAAATACAGCCGCTTTCTCGGTATTAAGGACCGCAAAATCGTCGGCTATGTCTTTCGCAACGCCATGCTTCCGCAGGTGACGGGCCTCGCGCTCTCCCTGGGCACTATGGTCGGCGGCGCGCTGATCGCCGAAATCGTATTCAATTATCCGGGCCTCGGCTCGACCATACTCGGCGCGATCACGGGGGCGGATTATCCGCTCGTATCGGGCACGACCCTGATCATCACCATTATGGTGCTGATCGCCAACTTCACGATTGAAATTCTGTACGGCTTCATCGATCCGCGCGTGAAAGCCGCGCAGATGGAATAGGAGGCGGCGCTATGAAAAATACGCTGCGCCAGATATTCAAATCCCCGAACTTCCTCTTGGGCTTCCTCATCATGGTGGGCCTGCTGCTCTTCGTCGTCATCTACCCTCTGTTCGTCACGGCGAATCCGTTGCAGATCATCGGCCTCGGATCGTTCATGAAGCCGGGCACCTACGTTTCGGTCACGGACAGCATCGACGCCAAGAATAAATACACGCTCAAGCTCGAGGACGCGGCCGAAAAGCGCCTTGCCGGCAAGCTGAGCGAGGAGGATAAAACCGAAATGAAGGCGTGGCTCGTCGCCTTCGGCATCCCGGAGGAGCAGATCGACCCCGCCGACACGGGCGCGCTCCTGGAGCTGTGGTTCAACAATTTCGACGGCACGCTCAAATTCCAGGGCATGACCTCCGCCAAGCGCAAGTACTACATCCGGCTCGACAAAACGCTCAACAGCCTGCTTTCGGGCGAGGACCTCGTCGTCATGCAGAAAAACGAGGAAACGGGCGAGCTTGAGCAGGTGACGGACGTCAGGGATACGGACTATGTGAACCTCTCCGAGGTAGTCAATGTCAAATCGCTTCCTCTCGGCACGGACAATTTCGGGCGCGACACGCTCACGGAGCTTGTTTCCGCCTGCGGCACATCGCTTCTCATCGGCATCATCGCGGGTCTCATCGCGACGCTCATCGGGCTCGTGCTCGGCCTGCTCGCGGGCTACGTGGGGGGCGTGGTGGACGACATCATCATGTTCTTTACGAACCTGTTCACGGTGATCCCGACCTTCGTGCTGCTGATCCTAATCTCCTTTGCCATTGGGCAGGACCGGCGCGGCGCGACGACCATCGCCATCGTCATCGGCTTCACCGCATGGTTCTGGACCGCGAGGGCCGTGCGATCGCAGGTCATGTCCCTCAGGCACCGCGACCACGTCAACCTTTCCAAGATTTCAGGGCACAGCCTCGCGCGCATCATCCTGACGGATATTTTACCCTACATCGCCTCGTACGTGGTGATGGCGCTGATCCTGCAGATCAGCTCCGCCATCCTTTCGGAGGCGCAGCTCTCCATGCTCGGCCTCGGGCCAAGAACCACGGAAATACCCACGCTGGGCCTCATGATGTACTGGTCCACGGCGTACGCCGCGCCTCTGATAGGCGCGTGGTGGTCGTACTTCCCGGTGCTAATGACGATCGCCCTCATCAGCTTCTCGCTCAATTTGATGAACACGGGGCTCGACCAGGTGTTCAACCCGACGCTACGGGACTGAGAGGAGGCCGCGTATGGAAGAAAAGACGATGCTTGAGGTAAACGGCCTCACGACCAAGTATGTGACGCGCTTCGGCGAGGACATCTACGCTGTGGACAACGTTTCCCTGTGCGTGGAGGAGGGGAAGTCCCTCGGCATCGCGGGCGAGTCCGGCTGCGGCAAATCCACGCTCGCATTGAGCCTCATGGGCTACTACTTCGCGCCGCTTCACTACATGAGCGGCGAGATCATCATCGACGGCAAAAACATCTCCGGCATGCATCCGGACGAGGTGAGAAAGAAAATACTCGGCACGGAGATCGCCTACATCCCGCAGGCGGCGATGAACGCGCTCAACCCCACGAGGAAGCTTATCCGCTTCGTGGAGGACGTCATCCGCGCGCACGAGCCCAAGGCTTCAAAGAAGGAAATCTACGAGCGCGCGGTCGAGCGCTTCCGCGTGCTGGGCCTCCCGCCCGAGGTGCTTGAGAAGTACCCGGTGGAGCTTTCCGGCGGCATGAAGCAGAGAACGGTCATCGCCGTGACGACTATCCTCTCCCCCAAGGTACTCATCGCGGACGAACCCTCGAGCGCGCTCGACGTCACCAGCCAGAAGATGGTCATCAGGATGCTCAGGGACCTCATGGAGAAGGGCTATATCAAGTCCATGATCTTTATCACGCACGAGCTGCCGCTCCTCTATAACGTGACGGACGACATCATGGTTATGTACGCGGGGCAGATCGTCGAGCAGGGTACCGCGCGCGAAATGGTGTTCGACCCCCTGCACCCCTACTCAAAGGGGCTCATGGGCTCCATCATCGTGCCCGAGGAGGGCGTGCGCGAATGCAAACTCGAAGCGATCCCCGGCACGCCGCCCAACCTCAAGAAGCTGCCGGACGGCTGCCGCTTCGCGGAGCGCTGCAAGTACGTGGAGCCCGAGTGCCGGTATTATCCGCAGGCGCTTCGCGACTTCGGCGGGTGCCGCGCCAGCCGCTGCAGGCTGAGCGCAGAAAAACTCAGGGAGGTGTACGCGCGTGGCTGAAGAGAAAAGGTGCCTGTGCCTTTCCGGCAAGGGCGTAACCAAGATTTACGGACTAGGCGATAAGCGAAACGTCGCGGTAGACCATGTCGATTTCGAGTTCCTGCGCGGGGAGCTTGTGAGCATCGTGGGCGAATCCGGCTCCGGCAAGACCACGCTCGCAAAGATGCTCTTAGGTCTTACCGCCGTGACGGAGGGGGAAATCTGCTTCGATGGCAAAAAGCGGGATATTTCCACCCAAAGGAAGCGCCGCGAATACTGGCGCAGTATCCAAGCCATCTTCCAGGACCCGTTCTCGAGCTTCAACGTCTTCAACAAGATCGACACGGTGCTGCTCGACTGTATCAACCTTAGCGGCGGGAAGCGCCTGCCCAGGGAAAAAAAGGTCGAGCTGATGGAGGAGGCGTGCGGCTTTGTGAACCTTAAGTACGCGGAGCTGACCAACAAGTATCCCTTCGAGCTTTCCGGCGGGCAGATGCAGCGGCTCATGATCGCGCGCATCTTCCTGCTCAAGCCGAACATCCTTCTCGCGGACGAACCCACGAGCATGATCGACGCGTGCTCGCGCGCAACCATCCTCGACATGCTCATGAATCTTCGCCGCGAGATCGATATGACGGTCATCTTCATCACGCACGATATCGGGCTTGCCTACTATGTGTCGGATAAGGTATATATAATGGAGCACGGCAAGTTTGTCGAAAGCGGCACGGCGGACGAGGTTATCCTCGCCCCCAAGGCGGCTTACACGCGCCGCCTCATATCCGACGTACCTAAAATACATGAAGAATGGGACCTGAGCACGGTCGGTTAAGGAGCAGAGTATGGACGCAAAGCAACTCGTATCCCGCATGACGCTCGAGGAGAAGGCCTCGCTGCTCTCGGGACTGGACTTCTGGCACACGAAGCCCGTGGAAAGGCTCGACGTGCCCTCCGTGATGCTCAGCGACGGCCCGCACGGCCTGAGAAAGCAGCGCGAGGACGCCGCCGCGGACGACGTGAACGATTCCATCCAGGCGGTGTGCTTCCCGGCGGGCTGCGCGAGCGCGGCCTCCTTCGACCGGGAATTGATCCAAAGGATGGGCGAGGCCATCGGCGACGCATGCCAGCACGAAAGGCTCGCCGTGATCCTCGGCCCCGCGGTCAACATCAAGCGGAGCCCGCTGTGCGGGCGCAACTTCGAGTATTACAGCGAAGACCCGCTGCTCGCGGGCGAGGCGGCGGCCGCCTTCATCGAGGGCGTGCAGAGCAGGAACATAGGCACGAGCATCAAGCACTTCGCCGCCAATAACCAGGAGCACAGGCGCATGTCCGTCAGCGCGGAAGCGGACGAGCGCACCATGCGGGAAATCTACCTCGCCCCCTTCGAGCTTGCCATTAAAAAAGCGAAGCCATGGACGGCCATGTGCGCGTACAACCGCATCAACGGGATATACGCCTCCGAGCACCCGCTCTATCTTAACGACATCCTGCGCTGCGAGTGGGGATTCGACGGGTATGTGATGAGCGACTGGGGCGCGGTAAGCGACCGCGTCGCGGCCGTGGCCGCGGGGCTCGATCTCGAGATGCCTTCCTCGGGCGGCGTCAACGACGCGCTGATCGTGGAGGCTGTGAAAAACGGCCGCCTCGACGAGGCGTTGGTCGACCGCGCGGCGGAGAACGTGCTCAATATCAGCCTTCGCTACCTCGAGAACGCGAAGCCGGACACCCCGTGGGATATGGAGGCGCAGCACCGCCTCGCGCGGAACCTCGCGGCGGAGTGCATGGTTCTTTTAAAGAACGACGGCGGCCTCTTGCCGCTCTATGAGGGCGAAAAGATCGCCGCCATAGGCGCGTTCGCGAAAACGCCGCGCTTCCAGGGCGGGGGTAGCTCGCACATCAATTGTTTTAAAACCGAAAGCTTCCTCGACGCCATCGCGGGAAACGCGGGCGTCGCCTACGCGCAGGGATACCGTCTGGATACCGAGGCGGCCGACCCTGCGCTCGTGCGCGAGGCCGTCAGGGCCGCGCGGAACGCGGGCGTCGCCGTGGTGTTCGCCGGGCTGCCGGACGCGTTCGAGTCCGAGGGGTACGACCGCGCGCACATGAGGATGCCCGCGAACCAGGTTTCCCTTATCGAGGCTGTGGCCGAGGCAAACCCCAATACCGTGGTGGTCCTGCATAACGGTTCCCCGGTGGAGATGCCGTGGCTGCCGCGCGTCAGGGCCGTGATCGAGGCGTA
>DATMYG010000130.1:0-5693 GCA_035561055.1 Clostridia bacterium
CTTTTTACAATTCAATGATAGAATAACTTGATATATGCCGCCGTGGGAAACGGCCCGCGCGCGCCTCAAAAGGCGCAGCCCACTGAAAACATCAAGGAGACGCTATGAAAAAGACCGTTGCCCTCGTCCTGCTCGCGCTCCTCGCGCTTGGCCTTACCGCCTGCGCGAAGACGACGGAGACCAAATCCGAGAATCAAATCACCGTGTTCGCCGCAGCACCGCTGGAGCAGGCGCTCACGGAGATCGCTCAGGCGTATACTAATGAGGATAACGAGCAAGCCCCGAAGACCGGCGTTGTTCTGTTCAGCTTCAAAGCTACCGACGCGCTCGGGACCGACCTCGCGGATGGCGCATACTGCGACATCTTCATCCCCGAAGGGGTGGAGCAGCTGGATGGGCGCGACCTCGCCGGCCCGGCCGTACTCATGATTTCAGCCGAAGCGCCCGCGGACGGATCGGCCGGCGCGGTGTACCCCGTGGCCCTTCTGAACATGAGCGACAGGCAGGAGGCGGCCCAGGCTTTTATAGACTACTTCAAGAGCGACGCGGCGAAGAGCGTTTGGGAAAAATACGGATTTACGGTAGGATAAGCCTCCGGATTGACCATTGCGGGCGGCGCCCGCGCCGCGAGGCGAACCATGAAGCTAATAGATAAAATCAAAGCAAGGTATACCGGTGAGGAGATCCGCGCTTACGCTAAGCGGATGCTCCTGATGTGCGTCGCCAATGTCGGGTACGCGCTGACGCTGCGCTTTTTCCTCGCGGAAAACAGGATCGCGGGCGGCGGCCTCACGGGCATAGGCATCATCGTGACGAGTTTCGTCGATTTTCCTATCGGCGCGTTCGTGCTCCTGTGTGACATCCCCATTTTCATCTGGGCGGCGTTTGTCAAGGATCGCACCTATATGATCACCACAGTCGTCGCCGCCGTGGTCTATTCGGTGACGACCGATTTATTCGCCTTCCTGCCCACCCTGACGGACAACCTGCTCGTCGCCTCCGTCTGCGGCGGCGTGAGCTACGGCGTGTTCGTCGCCGTCATGGCGCGGGCGGACTGCTCGACGGGCGGCACGGACCTGCTCGTCAAGCTGCTTGTGACGAAATGTAAAAGCATTACCCTCGGCACGGCCTACCTGATTGTGGACGGGCTTATCGTCGTCACCTCCATGGTCGTATTTAAAAGCTTTGAGCTCGGCCTATATGCGGCCGTTGTCATCGCGCTTTATTCGTATGTGAGCGACTTCATCATACGCGGCTTCAACCGCGCGAGCATCTTTTACATCATCACGAACAACCCGGAGCCCGTGGCCGACGCCATCATGAGCGAGATGGAGCGCGGCGTGACCAAACTTTCCGGCATGGGCATGTACGAGAAGACGGAACGCAGCGTGCTCATGACGGTCGTTCGCCCGCGCGAGGTGTATAAAATCAAGGATATCGTCAAGCGCTGCGACCCGCGCGCGTTCGCCGTGCTCTCCAGCGCCAACGAGGTCATGGGCGAGGGCTTTTCCGAGATCGACTATACGAAAAACAAAAAGGACGTCGCGCTCGAAAAGGAGAACGAACGGCGCCTCCACGCGGGCGGCAAGGGATGATCCGCGTCCTGTGCGTGGGGAAAATCCGCGAGGAGCATTTCGCCCGCGCCTGTGCCGAATATGAAAAGCGCCTCTCGCGCTACACGCAGCTCGAGATCGCCGAGGTCGCGGAGGAGAAAGCGCCGGAACAACTGAGTTCGGCGCAGCGTGAGCAAGTGAAGAGGGCCGAGGGCGCGCGCCTCACGGACAAGCTGCGCGACGGGGAATACGCCATCGCCCTTACGCCGGGCGGCGCGGAAATTTCAAGCGAGGAGCTTGCGGAAAAGCTCGCCCAATGGCATACGGCGGGCAAAAGCCGCGTCGCGTTCCTCGTAGGCGGGTCGCTGGGCCTGTCGGACGAGGCGCTCGCGCGCGCGGACTTCAGGCTTTCCTTCTCGAAAATGACTTTTCCGCACCAGCTTTTCCGCGTCATGCTGCTCGAGCAGATCTACCGCGCGTACAAGATCGCCGGCAACGAGCCGTACCACAAATAGCGCTTCGCTCTCGCGCGGAGGCTTTTGCCTCTGAGCGGGCCGACCGCTTTGTTTAAAATGCCGCGTGCTTTCGTACGGCACACGATCAATGGGACAGGGGGGTTCTATGCGTTTCTGCCCGCTTTACAGCGGTTCCTCAGGCAACGTTTCGTTCGTGGAGGGCGGCGGGGTCAAACTGCTCGTGGATGCCGGGCTTCCCGGCAGGAAGATCGCCGCGGCGCTGCGCGCGCGGGGGGTCGAGCCCTCTGACATCTCCGGCCTGCTCGTCACGCACGACCACAGCGACCACATCGCGGGCGTGGGCGTTTTCGCGCGCAAGTACGGCGTGCCGGTCTACGCGAACGAGAGCACATGGGCCGCCATGTTTCCCCTCATCGGCAAGGTGCCGCCGCAGCTCATGCGTGCCTTCGAGACGGGACGGGATTTCTATATCGGGGGCCTCAACGTGTATCCCTTCCCTACGCCGCACGACGCGGCGGAGTCCGTGGGGTATTCCTTTTCGGACGGCGCATGCAAGCTTACCGTCATGACGGACATCGGCTGCTTTAACGACGACCTGCTCGCGGCGGCCGCGGGCAGCGCGCTCTTGTTAATCGAATCCAACCACGATGTCGAAATGCTCAAATGCGGGCCGTACCCCTATCCACTCAAGCGGCGCATCCTCGGGGCGGAGGGCCACCTTTCCAACGACTGCTGCGCCGAGGCGCTCATCCGCCTGTACGCCACGGGCGTGCGCCGCGCCGTGCTCGCGCACCTGAGCCGGGATAACAATATTGAAGCCCTCGCCCTGGAAACCGTCCGCCAAGCGCTGCGCGGGGCGGATATTCCGGACGGGGACTTCCTTCTCTCCCTCGCCCACAGGGACGAGGTGGGTGAGATGATAGAAATCTAGCCCTTTCTTATGAATGGTTCTTTATGATATAGATAGCGCAGTCTTTGGATTGACCCTTCGCGTTTGTAATCATATTTTCTTCAATATGGTCCTTTTGCATTCCCGCCTTTTCCATAACCCTGCCTGAAGCCGGGTTGTCCGTATTATGAGCGGCGCTGATTTCATGAACTTTAACGAGATTGAACGCAAAGTCCAATACTGCTTTTAATGCTTCTGTTCCGTAGCCTTTATTCCACCAGTTATACCCGAATTCGTACCCTACGCAGCATTTCATTTCATTGGGGTCAAAGTCGTAAAGGTCTGTTAGTCCTATCAACTCTTTGCTCTCATTCAGTTCAATTCCCCAGCTGTAGAAAAAGGGATTTTCATATTGACTGATGATTTCTTGAACCCAAGCAAGTGTTTCTTCGGGATTTTCATGTCCTCTGGCCAGGTTGTCAGTTACTCTTTCATCGGATTTAAGAGTTGAATAGATGGATTGAACGTCATCTAAGATAATTCTTCTTAAAGTAAGTCTTTCTGTATGAATTGCAACGGTCCCGATGCTCATATGGTTTTCTCCTGTCAATTTACCTTCGCTTTTGCCGCAATTTTCTCGAACGCCCCAAGGAAAACCTCAGGGAGCTTTGTTTTGCCCGCGGCGTACCAGGCGAGCTCCGCCATCAGCACGCCGGAGGGCACGTCCACGATCACATGCTGCTTGACGAGCAGGGTCGTGGGCAGCGTGACGAGCGCGACGACGAGCGCCGTGACCCGCAGCCACTTGGGCACGCGCTGCTGCCCATATACGAGCCGCCAGTTCATCCAGCCCAAATAACAGTGCAGCGAGGGCAGGCAGCGCGAGGGCTGATCGATGCCGAACACATATCCCATGATCCGCGCGAAGAAACTGCCGCCCTCGGTTTCCGGCCGCGTATAGGTCGTGGGGAAGGCGAAGAAGATGATGAAGATCGCCGCGAAGCCCAGCGTCAGCGCCGCCGTATAGCGACCCCAGCGCTCCCGCCCCAAGAGGGGCGCGAGCAGGTAGAAATAGCCCCATTCGAGGAACACCAGCACGTACGGGATAATGAAGACCGGTACGAACGGGATCAGATTGTCGAGGGGCATCGTGATGTCGTTTAAGTGCAGCACCGGCGTGAAGATCGTCGGCACGAGGTAGGTAAAAAGCTGCAGCGCGAACATCAGCGCGGCGTAGAGGATGCTCCTTCTGTTGAAGGCATCCCTGAAGGTGATCGGTTTCATTTGTTCCATACAATTATCTTACCATCCGCCGGAGCGCGGCGCAATATGCCGGTTATCGGCGGGGCAGCTCGATATACGCGTCCGTTTTGTAGAATATCCTCACGGTTTTCAGGCGCGCGATCCTGCCCTTCGCCCGCTCCATCCCCCTCGCATAGGGCATCCCCATTTCCTCGTAGAGGCGGTACTGCGCCGGGAGGCGCTCCACGAAGCCGGAATAGCTCATCCCTGAAGGCTCGCTCCAGAACACCTCGCCCGCGGCGGCGAGGCGAGGCAGCAGGTTGAAGAGGAGCTTGGTTTCATCTTCAACCCACTCGGTCCACATCGCGCACTCGCCCCCGAGCACGCGCGAGGCGGCTTCCCCGGTTACGCCTCTGGGGATAATCCTATACTTGTAGGTCTTTTTGAGCGGCGTCATCGCGTACGGGTAATCGAAATAGAGGCGGAAGAAGTCGCTCATGACCGCGCGCCCGCCCCCGTTCAGGTGACGGACGGTGCGCCGCTTCCCGCCCTGCAGGGTGTTGAGCCAGTGTTGGCAGACGAACTCCGTACCAGTCGTTTCCGCGAGGCCGTCGTTCCAGATGATCGCCTCCTTGCCGCGCGAAGTGAGGTGGTTTCTTAGCCGTTCGAGCATATGCCCCTGCAGCGCGCGCTCGCCCGAAAGGTTAAGTTCTCTGATCTTCGCTTGGCATTTCGGACATTTCCTCCATTCTGTCTTGACCGCCTCGTCCCCGCCCAGATGGAAGAAGGGCGCGGGGAAGAGCTCGCACAGCTCGTCAATAAGCTCCTCGAGGAACGCGTATACCTTCTCGTCCCCCGCGCAGAGGATGTGCGCGGAGAAGTCTTTCAATCCGTAGCCGGCGGCGACCTTCGTCTCCCGCCCGTCGCAGGCAAGCTCCGGGTAGGCGGCGATCATGGCCGTCGTATGCCCGGGCAGGTCGATTTCGGGGATGATCCGCATGCCGCGCGCTGCGGCGTAGGCGATGAGGTCTTTGATCTCCGCCTTTGTGTAGTAGCCGCCGTAGGGGACGCCGTCCTGCGTTTCGCCCGCGCCGCGCTTGACGGCGCTGCTCTCGCGGAAGGAACCCACGAAGTTTAGCCGCGGGAAGCGCTCGCTCTCGACGCGGAAGCCCTGATCGTCCGACAGGTGCAGGTGCAGTGTATTGTATTTATAGAGCGCCAGCGCGTCAACCAGCTTTTTGACGGTCTTTACCGGGAAGAAGTGACGGCACACGTCCAGGCTGATGCCGCGCCACGGGAAGCGCGGCGCGTCCTCGATTTCGCCATAGGGAATCCCGCCGCCTCCGGCGAGCAGCTGCCGCAGCGTCGCCGCGCCGAAGACCGCGCCCGCAACGCCTGAAGCGAATACGTCGACGCCTCCTTCGCCGCACACGAGGCGATACGCTTCCTCGGGGAGGGACGCGTCGTACGCGAAGCGGATGTGCGCCTCGCCCTCCCCGGTGCGAAGCCCGGGCAGAAGCGTGAGAATACACT
>DATMYG010000131.1:0-4450 GCA_035561055.1 Clostridia bacterium
GAGGAATAGCTCCACCTCGCGCCCCTTGGGCAGGAGTTTGACGATGGCGTTGAACGCGGGCGCAGGATAGCCCGCCCAGATCGGCGCGCCGACGACGATGCGGTCGTACGCGGCAAAATCGATGCCGAGGGGCTGTATGGCCGACGCCTTCCTCTTCATTGCCCGCGGAATGCCCGGGATGAATGCGCCGAGCAGGCCGCGCTTTCTCTTTTCCCGCACGCGCACGGCCTCGGTGCCAAGCTCTGCGGCAAGCCTTTCCGCTTCCTTTTTCGTTGCGCCTCCGAAGGTATAGTATAGGATAACCGTTTTCATTTGAACGCCTCCTGCTGATTGATAAATCCCGGATATTCGTTTGCTTTGGCATAGTATATCAGCCCGCGATCCAGAAGTAAACGGGAGGATGGAGCGGCGGCCTCCCGCGGCCGTCAAGGCGCCGGGGATGCCGTACAAAAGGTTATTCCTTTCGGCACTCCCGCAGAAAATGAGACAGCATATCCCGGTTCCATACCTGCGCTTCGATATAGTGCTCGTCGGTTTTATAGACGGAAATCACGTCTTCGAGTTCGCCATACAGGTAAACGTCCGGCGTGTTCGTCCGTTCCCCACCGATTATGTTGCCTTCTTCATCCAGCACAAAGCGGTACATGCTGTCCGGAAAGGTAAAGGTGATTGCGGATAGGTCCAAATATTGCAGCGGTATCCTCAGCTCTGCCGCGTTTCTTTGAATATCGCTTCGGATATCGTATTCCCCTTTCGGGGATTCTCCCAAAGTCATATATACGGGGACCCGGTTCGTCGGATGTCCGCCCTTTTCCAGCAGGCGCCGATACATCCATTCCTCAATGTTTCTTCTGTGGACGAGATAGTCGTCGGCGGCGTAAAATCCGCCGATCATGTTCCGCTCGCAATGTGCCTTCTTGATTTCATTCGCTTCTTCCATCCCTATGTCGTTCAGGGATAGGAAGGGAATTTCACCTTTCACATAATAGCGGGTCAGATAGGTCGGCACGCTCTTCATAATTATCCTCTTCGAGTCAAACGTTTATCGAAACGCCTCATCGAACGCCCTGACGGCTTCACCGTTGAGGTTGTCGTCGTAGATGGGCGACTCGAAGAACCTGCCGCGAACGCCGTCCAGATATCCTTTTCTAAGCTCCATCCCCATGAACGCCGGGAAGTTCCTCCCGTTGCGGTCGGTAATGCCGAGTTCCTGCGCTTGCACAAAACCAAAGCGCGGATAATACTCGGGGTGGCCGAAGAACAGGATCGCGCCGTAGCCGAGTTCCTTCGCCCGCTCGATCGTCGCACGCATCAGAGCCTTTCCGATACCCGCGCGCTGATATTCGGGCTGAACGCTCAGGGGGCCGAAATTAAGCACATGCAGCGCGCGTCCGTCGTCCGTTTCCACGCGGGCGTCGCTGTAGATAACATGGCCGACAAGAACGCCGTCCGCCTCCGCCACATAGCTGAGCGCCCGGATGCCGTCCCGCTCCCTGAGGGCGTGCACCATCCAGTGTTCAAACGGGCAGCCAATGCCGCCGTTTTCTGCTCTTCCGGGATAGGAAAACGCAGCGCGCGTGACTTCTTCCACCCTGCGAAAATCTTTTTCCTCTTCCAGCCTTACGATTATCTTCATACAACTCCACCATCCATACGATATTTCCGCTATCAGTATAAGTAAAATCGGCGTGGAAGTAAACAGGGAGCCGCGATCGGCTCCCTGGTTTGACATCGTTCTTTGGCGCTTGGCTTCCTCGCGCGTGCCGCGCGGCAGGGCTTACAGGCTTTCCCCCAAATCCTTGCGGAACTGCCCGGCGAGCTTCTCCTGCCAATCGCCCACGGGGGCGAGCCTGCCGAAGAAGAAGCGCAGCGTCGCGGGCTCCTCGACGAACTTCAAGCCGCCCACAAGATCCCTGTGTTTGAAGAGCCACTCGATGCGGTCGATCGCGTACTCGACCTGGGAGAGAGTGAACACGCGGCGGGGCAGGGCGAGGCGCAGCAGCTCCATGTCTGCAAGCCGCTCCGAGCCGTCCGGCTCGCGCTGCTCGGAGATGGTGCCGCGCTCCATGCCGCGGATGCCGCCCGCGATGAACAGCGCAGCGCCCAGCGCGCCCGCCGGGTACTGCGTCTGCGGAACGTGGGGCAGGAAGCGCGTCGCGTCGAGGTGGCAGCCAAGGCCGCCCGCGGGCAGTATCACGGGCACCCCCTTCCTGTCGAGCTCCCTGCACATGTATTCGATGAACTGCGGCCCCTGGGAGATGACGTCCTCGTCCATAGTTTCCTCGAGGCCCACGGTCATGGCCTCCATCTCGCGCACGCTCATGCCGCCGTAGGTCAAAAAGCCCTCGAACATGGGCACGAGCTCCTTCATGCGCTCGCAAAGCTCCTTCGAGTGCATGCAGATGCCGCCGCCGCGCGCGAAGCCGAGCTTCCTCGCCGAGAAGTAGATGATGTCCATCGCGTGCGCCATCGCCCGCGTGATCTCGCGGGTGGTCATGGAGCGGCAGGCTTCCTCGCGCGTTTTGATGAAGTGCAGGTTATCCTGCCAGAGGGAAGCGTCCAGCACGGTTAAGATGCCGTTCTCGCGCGCGATCTTCGATACCGCGAGCATGTTCTCCAGCGAAAGCGGCTGCCCGCCGATGAGGTTCGTGCCGGCCTCGATGCGGATGAAGGCGATGTTGCCCGCGCCTTCCTTCTTGATGAGCGCGCGGAGCTTATCAAGGTCGAAGTTGCCCTTGAAGGGGAAGTCGCTCACGGGCTTCCTGCCCTCGTCGATGACGAGCTCCTCCACCACGCCGCCCACGCGCGTGATGTGCGCTTTGGCGGTCGTAAAATGGAAGTTCATAGGGACGATGTTGCCGGGCTTGACGAAGGTCTGCGCGAGGATGTGCTCGCACGCGCGCCCCTGGTGCGCGGGGAGGAAGAACTGCATGCCGAAGATCTCCTGCAGCTTACCTTCGAGCCGCGTAAACGTCGCGCTGCCCGCGTAGCTGTCATCCGCCGTCATCATAGAGGCCAGTTGGTTGTCGCTCATGGCGTTGACGCCGGAGTCCGTAAGCATGTCGAGGAAGATGTCCTTGTTTTTAAGAAGAAAGGTGTTGTTGCCTGCCTCGTTGACGGCTTCGAGCCTGCGCTCGATCGGTGGGAGGCTGAGCTTTTGCACAATGCGGACCTTGTGCATTTCGAGGGGAAGCTGTTTGCCGTTTGCGAACTTGATGGTTTCCATTGCGATGTCTCCTTTAAAAATAATCATTTTCTTAGGAGGCACCCTTTGGCCCGATGCCCTCTCGGGGAAAAGCATATGAAAACGCCCGTCCTCCGTCTTCCAGAGGACGAGCGCCAAATCCCGTGTTACCACCTCAATTCGCCTGCGCCTCGCGGCGCACGCCTTTTCAAGTACGGCGGACGAATCCGCGATACTCTACCGCGATAACGGGCGAAACCGTTCCAGCCTACTCGGCGATGCCTTTCGATGGACTGCTCGTAGCGTGTATTCCCGGAGCGTACCTTCCGCCTTGCACCATCCGGCGGCTCTCTGAAAGGCCCTGAGCTCGCGCCCTCTCCCGGTACTCTTTCGCTGTCAGCGCATTTGGTTATCAAATTAGGTGTGATTATACATGCCAAAAAAGAGTTTGTCAATGCCCAGAATATATTATTTTTTATTGCCCGGAAAATATCGTATTTTGCCGATCGCCGTCCAAATTGCGCTGCGCTGGGATGGAAAGCGGCCCTCCCCCGCGTTATAATACCAATAAAATCCGAACAGGCTCGTCCGGAGGGGAGCAAGGGGCATGGAGAAGAACGCAAACGCGAAAAGCATAGGGATGCTGCATCTGGCGGTGATGCTCTTCGGCCTTTCGGGCGCAATCGGCAAGCTCGTGGAGGCGGACGCATTCACGATCGCCTTTGGCCGCTCCGCTCTGTCCGCGTGCCTGCTATTCGTCTATCTTCTCACAAAAAAGGAACCTCTCCGGCTCCTTCGCGCCAAGGACGCGCTGCTTCTCGCCGCCGCGGGTGTAACGCTCGCCGCGCATTGGGTTTCGTTCTTCCAGTCCATCAAGGCCGCGTCGGTCGCCATTGGGACGATCACGTTTTCCACGTTCCCGCTGTTCCTCGTCTTTCTCGAGCCGCTAATGTTCCGCGAGAAGTTCAAAAAGACCAACCTGCTTTTCGCCGCGCTGCTCATTGCGGGCGTGCTTGTGACAATCCCGGAGTTTTCCCTCAGTAACGGCGTCACGGCGGGCGTGCTTTGGGGCATGGCGGGAAGCCTGACCTACGCGGCGCTTTCCCTCATGAACCGCTCGCTCTCCGGGCGCTACTCCGGCGCGAAGGTGTGCCTGTACGAACAGGCGGCCGCCGCTGGGGCGCTATTTCCCGTTGTGCTCGCCCAATGCGCGCGGCCGGGCGCGGCGGACATCGCGGGCATCGCCGTCATCGGCACGGTCTGCAC
>DATMYG010000132.1:0-3985 GCA_035561055.1 Clostridia bacterium
ATTCAGTATGGAGCGTATATGGACGAGACGAAACGCACAAAAAAAGTTCCTTTGTTCAAGCTTTATCTGATTATGATCGGCGTGCTGGTCGTATGCGTCGCAATCTTCGCGCTGTGCTACTCGGGAGGCGGGGCAAGCGTACTTGCCGCCGACGCGCCGCCGGATCCCTCCGCTTCGCCCGGCACGTCGGTTTCACCTGGCGGCAGCGCCCCATCTTCGCCGGAGGGGACGGCGGTTACGCCCTCCCCCGCGCCGAGCACAGAGGGCAGGCTGATCCCTTATATGGGCATCAACGGGCTCTGGGGCTACAAGAACACGAATGGCGAAGTGGTTGCGGAGCCCGTGTACGACGCCGCGCTGGAGTTCGAGGGCGACGTCGCCTTCGCCTCGAAGGGCGGCCTGTACGGGCTTGTCTCGCGTAGCTTCAACTGGATCGCACAGCCCGCCTGGAGCGCGGTGAAGGGTTTTTCCGAAGAACGCGCGGCGGTTGAATCTAATGGGAAGTGGGGCTTTATCGACGCCGGGGGCAGGCTCGTGATCGACTGCCTGTTCAGCGAGGCCGGTTCCTTCCATTGCGGCCGCGCGATTGCGCGCACCTCGAGCGAATACGGCTACATCGACATTAACGGAACGTTCGCCATCACCGAGAAATGGGCCTACGCCACGGACTTTTCGGCGGACGTGGCTTTCGTGCGTTCCGCGAGCGGCAACAGCTACATTATCGACAAGGTCGGCGAGAAGATCGCAACCCTCAGTTCCCGTCAGCACGGCAGCCCATATTCCGAGGGCTTCGCGCTCATCGAGGAGGGAGAAGAGTATTACTTCCTCAACAGCTCGGGCGCGACGGCATTCGAGACGAAATACGAAGGCGCGCTCCCCTTCTCTGGCGGCTACGCGGCCGTGAAGACGGGCGGCCTGTGGGGCTACATCAACCAGAAGGGCGCTCTGGAGATCAGCTGCAAGTACGCCGAGGCGCAGTCGTTTTCCAACGGCCTCGCCGCAGTGAAGGACGCCGCGGCGGGTTTGTGGGGGTACATCGCAGCCTCCGGCGCGTACGCAATCCAGCCGCTCTACGATACTGTTGAGCCGTTCGCCGAGGGCTACGCGATCGTCACGCGCGAAGGAAACCGCTACATCATCGCCAAGACCGGCGCGGAAGTGCCGCTTGATTAAATGTCGTCCGTGTAATGCGGACTGTTGTTTGCGCAGACAAAACGCGTCCTCTTCTTTTTTATGCAATTATACTTGTGTTTTTTATGGTCACCGGTTGTAATTGCCGTTTCCCGGGGATATAATGTGTATGTGACAGGAAGACACTTCCTTTCGCCAATTCCATGAAAAGAGGCGACATATGCAAGGCATGATGGATGCGCTGGTCAAGCGCGAAAGCGGCAAGGGCCTCGATTTAATCCAGGTGCCGATCCCCGAACCCGGCATCGGCGAGGTGCTGATCAAAATCCACAAAACGGCGATCTGCGGTACGGACGTGCATATCTATAACTGGGATCCCTGGAGCCAGCAGCACATCCATCCGCCCATGACGATCGGCCACGAGTATGTCGGCGAGATCGCCGCCCTCGGCCCGGGCGTGCACGATTACCGCGTGGGCCAGCTCGTCTCCGGCGAAGGGCACATTGTTTGTGGCCACTGCCGCAACTGCCGCGCGGGCAACGGCCACTGGTGCAAGTTCACCAAGGGTGTTGGGGTCGACCGGGACGGCGCTTTTGCCCAATACCTCTGCATACCCGAAACGAACGTCATCGCCATTTCAAAGAACATTTCCGAGGACATCATCTCATTTTTCGACGCGTACGGCAACGCGACGCACACGGCGACCATGTTCGACGTGGTCGGCGAGGACGTGCTCATCACAGGCGCAGGCCCCATCGGCATGATGGCGGTCGGCATCTGCAAGCAGAACGGCGCGCGAAGGATCATCATCACGGACGTCAACGACTACCGTCTCTCCATCGCCAAAAGGATGGGCGCGAGCCAGACGGTCAACCTGAAATACGAAAAGCTCGAGGACGCCATGAAGAACCAGGATATGGTCGAAGGCTTCGACGTGGGCCTCGAGATGAGCGGCAACGGCGCGGCGCTCAACCAGCTCCTGAAATCCATGCGAAACGGCGGCAAGGTGGCGCTTTTGGGCATCGCCGGTCCCGGCACGGTGATCGATTGGAACGACGTCATCTTCAAGGGGCTGACGCTGCAGGGCATCTATGGCAGGAAGATGTACGAAACCTGGTACAAGATGATCGCCATGATCGAGGCGGGGCTCGACCTCACCCCCGTCATCACGCATCGCTTCCACTACACGGACTACGAAAAGGGCTTCGCGGCCATGAACAGCGGAGAATCGGGCAAGGTTATCTTCAACTGGATATGACAAAGGAGGCAGCATGAAACAGGCATATGAAGTTTTTGCGGGCGAGCTGGAAAAGATTAGGGCCGCCGGCACCTATAAAGAGGAGCGCGTCATCACCACCGAGCAGCGCGCACGTATCGACACGACCAAAACGAAGGCCGTGCTCAACATGTGCGCCAACAACTACCTCGGCCTTTCCAACAACAAGCAAATCATCGAGGCGGCCAAGGCGAGCTACGATAAATGGGGGTACGGCCTCTCCTCCGTGCGCTTCATCTGCGGCACGCAGCAGATCCATAAGGAGCTGGAGCGCAAAATCGCCGACTTCCTCGGTATGGAGGACGCGATCCTCTACTCCTCCTGCTTCGACGCGAACGGCGGGCTGTTCGAGACGCTGCTGGGCGAGCAGGACGCGGTCATTTCGGACGAACTCAACCACGCGAGCATCATTGACGGCGTGCGCCTCTGTAAGGCCAAGCGCTTTCGATATAAAAACAGCGACATGGCCGACCTCCGCGCGCAGCTCGAAGCGGCTAAGGACTGCCGCATCAAGCTTATCGCCACGGACGGCGTATTCTCTATGGACGGCTTTATCGCCAAGCTTCCCGAGATTTGCGACCTAGCGGACGAGTACGGCGCGCTCGTCATGGTGGATGACAGCCACGCGGTCGGCTTCATGGGCGCGCATGGACGCGGCACGCACGAAGCGTGCGGCGTGATGGGCAGGGTGGATATCATCACGGGCACTCTCGGCAAGGCGCTCGGCGGCGCGAGCGGCGGCTACACGGCCGCGCGGCGGGAGGTCATCGACCTCCTCCGCCAGCGCTCCCGCCCGTACCTATTCTCCAATACGGTCGCGCCCGCGATCTGCGCAGCGTCCATCAAGGTGCTCGACATGCTCACGGAATCGACCGCTCTTCGCGACAAGGTGCACGAGAACACGTGCTACTTCCGCGCCGAACTCGGCAAGCTCGGCTTCGACGTGCCTGAAAGCACGCATCCCATCGTGCCCGTAATGCTCTACGACGCGCGCATCGCACAGGAATTCGCCGCGCGCATGCTCGAGAAGGGCGTATACGTCGTGGGTTTCTTCTACCCGGTCGTGCCGCAGGGCCGCGCGCGCATCCGCACGCAGGTTTCCGCGGGGCATTCGAAGGAAGACCTCGATTTCGCGGTGCGCTGCTTCGGAGAAGTCAAAAAGGAAATGGGGATTTAGTCCGTTCGATAATTCCTATACGCTCACAAGCCCATCCTTCCGCAGAGGGGTGGGCTTTGCGTATACCCCATGCATTGCATCACAATGGCGCATTTGCTATACTAAAAATTGCCGGAACAACCGGCGTCGCGGACGCGGCCAAAGGGAGCGTGAGCATATGCGCAAAGAGTTGAAGCAGAATCTGATCGATTTACTCCGGGACATTCCTATGGATATCATCGGCGGCGCGCTGTACGCCGCGGGTATCTATAGCTTCGCCTCGGCCGCGCAGTTCGCACCGGGCGGCATCGCGGGCCTTTCCGTGATCATAAACCATTACACGGGGCTGCCCATAGGCATATGCACGCTTCTGTTCAACATCCCCGTGGTGCTGTTCAGCTACCGGACGCTCGGCAAGTGGT
>DATMYG010000133.1:0-2375 GCA_035561055.1 Clostridia bacterium
TGACGGAAACGCGCCCGTCATAGGCTTCTCCCAACAGCGGCAGGATGAGGTATGCCTTGCCGTCCTTGACGGTGGGCATATACCCTTGCGCGTAGGTCTTGTTCATGCCGGTATAGAGCGTCGCGCTGTCGATAAAGAGCGCGCCGGATACGGTTTCTTCCTTCTCGTTCGGGTCTTTCCCGTCGGAAATGGTGAGGTAGATGGGGAACTCCTGCGTGTTCGCCGTGCCGGAGGAATCCGTGTAGCGCGCCTTGAACGTGACGGCATAGGTGCCGTTCACACGGTTCGCCTTGAGGGGGAGGGAAAGCTGAATGAGGAATACGCCACCCGCGTCCGCGCTGACGTTGAACTCGTAGTTGCCGTAGGAGAACGGGGAACTCTCCACCGTGCCGATCGCGGGCGTCACGGTGATGGAACTCACGCCCGCGTCCCTCGATTTGAGCGGCAGCACGAAGTTCGCGTTGCCGCCGGAAACGGTCGGCACGTAGCCCTGGGCGTAGCTTTTGGCCATGCCGTCGTAGACGTTTTCCGTGTCGATGTAGAGCGTATCCCCTTCGGCGAGCGCCATCGCCGCGAAAACGAGCATGAGCGCGAGGAACAGCGCCATTCCCACAATCATCTTTTTCATCCTCATCCCTCCCGGATCATGGTCATGATCCCGTCGTCCATATCGCATACCGTGTCGCACAATTCATCGATGTCCTGCTGGTTGTGGCTCGCGAGCAGGATGGTTTTTTCCTCGTTCTTAAGCCTTTTCAGGAGCGCGCGCATCTCGGCCGCGCCGTGCTTGTCCAATCCGTTCAAAGGCTCGTCCAGCACGAGCAGCTTCGGGTCCTCCATGATCGCCTGCGCGATGCCCAAGCGCTGCCGCATGCCGAGGCTGTATTTCCCCACGGGCTTTTTCAGCGCGGGGTCGAGGCCGACCCTGCGGATTGAAGCCGCGATTTCCGAAAGGCCGATCTTCTTACTCAGGGATGCCAATATCTCGAGGTTCTTCACGCCCGAGAGCTGCGGCAGGAAGCCCGGGGTTTCAATGATAAGCCCCAAATTTCCCGGGAAATCGACGTCGACTCCCACGAGCTTGCCTTCGACGAAGATTTTCCCCTCTGCCGGGATGAGAAAACCGCAGACGCACTTCATGAGCACGGTCTTCCCGCTGCCGTTGTTGCCAACGATGCCGTGGATCTTTCCCGCCTCGAAGTCGCGCGTGACGTTCTTCAACACGCGCTCTTCCCCGAAGCTCTTGCTGACGTTCTGAACCGAAACGATGGCATCTCTCATTCATCCGTCCCCGTAAAGTTAAAATTATACGTCCTCGACGCGCGCAGCGCCGCCAAGAAGCACAGCGCGATCAGCGCCGCGAATATGAGATACGTCTGCCACAATCGCGGCAGCAGATCGTAGCCGAAGTTGTGCATGTGGTACGTCGCTTGGTTGAGCGGCGAAAGCCACCCCACCGCGACGTTGGCCTTATAGGTCAGCTCGTCCGGCAACTTGAAGATTGACTTGATCGTCTGCGGGTTTAAGAGAAACCCGAACAGGCTGAACGCGAACGCGGCGACAACGCCCGCGAGTTGCCCTTTCTTTAAATTGAACACAAGCATGACAAAGGCCAAGAGTAGCGCGTAGAGGAGCATGAGAAGGAAGATCGTCCCCATGCAGGGATACGGCCTTGACATCTCCAGTGTTTTGACCAATGCGGGCAAAGCCACCTTCTGCCCCGCGCCGGAGTAGCCCAAGATCGCCGCCGTTTCGCTCCACATGTTGCCGACGAAGCTCTGACGCATGGAGACGAGCGCCGTCGCCGCGAGGATGAAGAGCAGGTAAAGAAGCGTCGCGCTCGCTATGTACATCGCCTGACCGGCGAGCCATGTTTTGCGGTCGATGCGCATGAGGTAGAACGGCGTGCCGGAGTTGATAAACGGCATGTCCGCGAAGAGCAGCAGAAGAAGCAGGGACGCGAGCAGAATGGAGTTGCTGTCCCCGAACGTCCACACGAAGGATTCCGCGATCTGCATGGTGGTCTTGTACTCTAAAGCGAAGCGCACCGCCTTATCTGAAAGCAGGAAGCACAGCACGAACGCAAGCCCGAACGTGACGATGATCCTCGGGTTCCTCCTCCACAACCGGAAATCGTACGCCGTCACGGCCAGCGCCTTGCGGAAGAAGCCTTTCCCCGCCGCAGCGGCGTTCCCAATTGTCCATTGCCCATGATCAATTGTCAATTACCCTCGATCCTCCTCTTACCCGCGTACGCCGCGCACAGCGCCAGAATTACCGTCAGCTCGCCCACGACCAGCAGCGCGCCCGCCGTCCCATATTGCCAGATGCCCGAGGGGTTGAGCCACTCTTTCGGGTAGAGCACGTACAGGCTG
>DATMYG010000134.1:0-2169 GCA_035561055.1 Clostridia bacterium
GGCGATCTCCCCCGCCTTCACCTCGATCGCGCCGGAGTCCGCCGCCGTGCGAAGCGTGTAGAACGCGTCGAGCGTCGCGGCGGTCTGATCGCCGTAGAGGTAGAGCTGCTCGACCTGTTCGAGTTCCTCGGCGCGTATCGGTTCATCCTCCGCCTTTCCGAGCTGAATACGCACCGCGTTCTCGACGCAGGGCTCGGCAAAGGTGACGTATTGGTTTAAAAAGACGCCCGCTGGGCGCAAATCCGTATAGCGGCCAAGCGCGAAGCCGCCGGTCAGGGCGCACAGGAGCGCGGCCGCCGCCGCCGCGGTCCGCGTCACGGCTCGTCCGACGCGGCCGTCCGCGCGCGCGAGCGCGCGTCCAAGCGCATTCGCGCTGCGGTATCGCTTCTCCGGGGAAAAGGCAGTGGCCTTTCTTATGACGCGCGCCAGGCGGCGGTTGGGCGGAGCGGCGCGGTGCGTATCGGTGCTGCCGGTGAGAAGCCAAAGCAGCACCACGCCCAGCGAATAGACGTCGGAGCGCGGGTCCGTCTGCGCGAAACCGAACTGCTCGGGGGACGCAAATTCGCGCGTCCCCATGGAAACGGTGTCCGCCGAGGCGGCTTCGTCGTAGGCGCGCGCGATGCCGAAATCGATCAGCGAAACGCTGCCACTGCCATCCATGACGATGTTCTGCGGCTTGACGTCCCTGTGGATGACGGGAGGTTTCTGCGCATGCAGGCAACCGAGCAGCGCGCACACCTTTATGCAGATATCGAGCGCTTCTTTCTCCCCGAGCGGCACGTTCAAACGGTCGAGCGGCTCGCCCGGCATGTATTCGCGAACGACAGCGAGCATCCCTGTGCCTTCGTACTCGGCTACAAGCGCGGGCAGGCCCTCGTGCTTGAAGTCCCCAAGCAGCGCGCTCTCGCTCCTGCGCGGGCGAAGGTTTGGATCGGTGTAGCATTTGGCGACGTAGAGCGTACCCGCGCGGTCCCGCACGAGGAGCGTCTCCCCCATGGCGTTGTGCGAAAGGCATTCCACGGGCTCGTACGCGCCGAGGAAATCCTTCGGATACTCATTCCCCTCGTAGGTGGAGAGGAAATCCTGCGCCGAGATGCCGCTCATACGCCCTCCCCTCCCAGCAGGTCAAGCCCGAGTTCGTGCAGCAGCGCCTGGGTTTCAAAGATGTCCGCGCCTTTGTTGAAGCAGTAGAGAAGCGCGGCGTCCCGTTTGATTTTGGGGTAGAGCTGGCTTTTCCCTGCGGCACGCAGAAGCTCCTGCGCGCCCCCGACATCCATGCCGAAGCCGAAGGCGAGCTGGATGACCTTGTCCCGCGAAGGCCTGCGCGTACCGTTGAAAAGTTGGTGCCCATAGGTGCGCTCGATGGCGGCACGCTTGATGACGCGCTCTTCGGTTTCCCCCGCGCCCCTGCAAAGCGCGCGGATATGCTCCGAGAAGGACGGCACGTTCATCGCCGCCTCGTTTTTGTCAAGAAAGCCTCTTAGATCCGCCGTCTTCAAAAGACGCCGGAGCAGCATGCTCGTGCTGGGCTTTTTCGCGTTATCCTGCATTGCTCCATCCACCATTACGGATCGATTTGCCCCGCGCGCTTCGCCCGCGGCCGTTTCCATCATACCCCATTTTCTTCGCATTTTCCATTGTAATTCGAAAAACAAGGGATCATTAGAAAAGGACGGATGAAGAATCCGCCCTTGTTGCGTCAGAGAATGGAAAGTCGAAACCGTGCCGGATGCCTTACCCTTCGCGCGCCCGTTCCGCATTGGGCGGGAAGCTCACCGCCACGCGCGTGCCCCTGCCGGGCGCGCTCGTGAGCCTGACGGAAGCGTTATGCATCTGCGCGGCATGCTTGACGATGGACAGGCCCAACCCCGTGCCCCCCGTTTCCTTGGAGTGGCTCTTATCCACGCGGTAGAACCGTTCGAACACGCGGGTCTGATGCTCCCGCGGGATGCCGATGCCCGTATCGGACACGGAGAGGACCGTATTCTTCCCCTCCCGCGCGACGGCGACCTCGACGCGGCCGCCCTGCACGTTATACTTGACAGCGTTATCGACGAGGTTATAGACGATTTCGTAAAGAAACCTCCTCGCGCCGGTTATCCGCGCGTTCTCGCCGGAGAGGGAAACCTGTACGCCGCGGTTCGCCGCTGCCTCTTCAAGCGCCTGGAT
>DATMYG010000135.1:0-2102 GCA_035561055.1 Clostridia bacterium
CCTTCGCCTCGTCGAGAAGCTCCCGCTTTCTTCGCTGCACGGCCGGGTCCGCCGCCGCGTCCGCGTTGCCGTAGAGCGTGGAACGCACGACCCCGCGCACGATCTTGCAGCTTTCGACGATGACCTCGGGCGTCGCCGCATGCTCCGCCTCACTGTAGCCGACCACGTGGATGATGTGGGGCGCGACGTTCATCGCGAGGGCCGTGGACGCCGCGAGCTGGCCCTTGGCCACATCGGGGTCGCCATTGAGGAAGGGCAGCCCCGCGCGCACCTGCCGGTAGACGCGAAAACCGGGTTCCGCGAGAGATTCGGCGAGTTCGATCTGTGCGAGCACCTTGGCGAGGTCCATCGAAAAGCTCAACGAGCTCGGGATATTGAACATATACTGCGCGATATAATCCTTCGCGCCGTACTTTTTGGCGTTGTACGCGCTAAGATACGCCATGACGACTGAAATGGTGTCGTGCGCGTCCCGAAGGCCCCAGTGGTGCGGCTCGTTGAGTTCGACGGGGATGTCGCGCTCCCCATGCCAGCGGATCATCTGCTGGCTTTCCTCCATAGCTTCCCGCACCTTGCGCGTGCCGCGCCCGTCCAGCTCGTTGTACCAGCACAGAGGCACCGCGCACCACGCGTTGGCGATGGAACTTCTTAGCACCTCGGCGAGGCGGATGACGTCCGCCGTGCCGCTGTAGCAGCGCATCAGCGGATAGTTGCCGCGCTGGGACGCGGCCTTGAGCCGGGCGAATTCCTCATAGCTTTTGACCGGCACGCCGCCCGCGCCGTCCATGGCCGGGTCGCGCCGATCCGGCTCGAAGAAAAACTGCTGCGTGTTCTGGTCGATGCCGAGAGAAATCACATCCAGCACGCGGCTCTCGGCGATCTCCGCGACGCCCTCGAGCGTCTTCTCGTAGCTCGGCAAACCGAAATGGTGGCGCAATAGCGGATAAGGCCGCTTCTGCCGGATCCTGTCCGTCAGATTTTGCACAAACACCTCCGCGCCGCCCGCGCGATCCAACGCGCCCGTCCGAAGAAACGCGATGCACTCGTCGAGATCCTCCGTGCCGTCGAAGACGACATCGAAGAAGCCGAGCTTTTTGATTTCCTCCGCGACCGGCCTCGTGCCGGCGAATATCCAAACGGGCTGCGCGGGGAGAGATTTGCTCTTTTCAATTAACTCGCGCGCGAGAGGCACGGCGTTGGCGGGCGTCAGTCGGTACCCAAGGGATACCATCGCGGGGCGCAGCGCGCGCACCTTCGCGACCACCGCGTCCACGCTGTTTGCCGGGCCGAGGAACAGGGTTTCGTACCCTTCGTCCTCGGCGAGATTCAAAAAGTGAACCGCACCCGCGACATGGACGCAGTTGCCCAGCGAGCCCGCCAGTATCAAGCCCTTTTTCATAAGTAACTCCCTTCCCGGAAGGGGACACGTTTCTCTGGTCTACCGCCCCACCCCTCCGTTGACAAACGAATGCACCGTATCGACCGCGGACGGCCCGCAGACGAACACGATGGTGTCCCCGCCGTACAGCTCCGCGTACGGGCCGGGGGACAGAATGACGCTCTGCTTTCGCCTGATGGCGACGATCGTCGCCCCTGTCTGCTGCCAGAAATGCAGCGCGCCGATGCTCCTGCCGATGAGCGTGGAATGCTCCGCCACGCGCACCTCGTAGTTGGGCAGCGGCTCGCTCGCGGACGGATGCTGCTGTAGGCTAATAAGCTGGGCGGCGACGTCGAGCATCTGTTTTGAGACGTTCTCCTGCTTAGCGAGGAGCTCCCTCATCCTGCTTTGCAAATCCTGCTGCTCGCTCAGGCCCTCGCGGCGCTGCAGGTACCGCCTAGCGTTGTCGGCGGAGAGGATCACGACGCCGCTCTTATCCCTGACCTCGACGACCTTCATGTCCGAGAGCAGCTTCAACGCGCGCCGTATCGTTTCGGGCGAAACGCCGTATTCCGAGGCGAGCAGGGAGCGCCCGGAAATTTTCTGTCCCTCCGCCAGGTCCCCGTCGGCGACTTGCGAGGCAACGTCCTGCGCGATTCTTAGGTATTGTGGAAAGCCTTCCGCATCCATAGTGACACATCCTTTTTAGCATACAGTGTATGTA
>DATMYG010000136.1:0-2990 GCA_035561055.1 Clostridia bacterium
AAGAAGTTCATCGCGGAGCAGGACCTCAACTGCGAGCGGCGCTTTGTCCCCGCTAAACGGCATGCCTACGGCAAGAAGATCGGCGTCGTCGGCGCGGGCCCCGCGGGGCTTTCGTGTGCGTACTACCTCGCGCTCGACGGCTATGAGGTGACGGTGTTCGAAAAGCAGAAGAAACCCGGCGGCATGCTGGCTTTCGGCATCCCCTCCTTCCGGCTGGAAAAGGACGTTGTGGAGGCGGAAATCGAGGTGTTGAAGGAGCTTGGCGTCGCCTTCAAAACCGGCGTGGAGGTCGGCAGGGATGTAACCCTCGACGAGCTTCGCGCCCAAGGGTACCGGGCGTTCTACGTCGCCGTCGGCGCGCAGGGCGGCCGCGCGCTCGGCGTGCCGGGAGAGGAGGCCGAGGGCGTACTCTCCGGCGTGGACTTCGTGCGCCGCGTGAACCTCGGTGAGGAAGTCAAGCTTCCCGGCCGTGTGCTCGTCATAGGCGGCGGCAACGTCGCGGTGGACGTGGCGCGTACCGCGGCGCGGCTCGCGGCGGGCGGAGTTTCGATGTACTGTCTTGAGAGCGCGGCAGAAATGCCCGCCTCGGAGGAAGAAGTCGAAGAGGCGCGCGCGGAGGGAATCTCCATCCATAACGGCTGGGGACCCAGGCGCATCCTCGTGGAAAACGGAAGGGTCACCGGGATGGAATTCCGCCGCTGCACCGCCGTGTTCGACGACAAGGGCCGCTTTGCGCCGACTTACGACGAGGGGGACACCATGAGCGTCGAGGCGGACTGGGTGCTCCTTTCCATTGGCCAGTCCGTCGAGTGGGGGGAACTCCTCGCGGGCAGCAAGGTCGAATTGAACCGCAACGGCACCGTCAAGGCCGATTCCTTCACCTATCAGACCGCGGAGCCGGACGTCTTCGTCGGCGGGGACGCGTTCACGGGCCCAAAATTTGCCATAGACGCCATCGCTGCGGGCAAGCAGGGTGCGGTTTCCATCCACCGCTTCGTGCAGCCGGGCCAGAGCCTCGTCCTCGGGCGCGACCGGCGCGAATATAAGGCGCTCGACAAAGAGGCGCTGGAACTCGACAGCTACGACCGCATGCCCCGCCAGAGGCCCCCGCACGGGGAGCGGGCGACCGGCTTTAGGGACGCGCGCGGTACCCTGAGCGAGGAGCAGGTTAAAAAGGAGACCGAGCGCTGCCTAGGGTGCGGCGCGGTAGTTACGGATGAATTCCTTTGCGTGGGCTGCGGCCAGTGTACGACCAAGTGCAAGTTCGAGGCAATCTCGCTCGCGCGCCGCTACGACGGCGAGGGCGTTTCGCTCGAGAACATGAAGAAGGTCATCGTGCCGCACGTAATTAAGCGCAAGCTGAAAATTCAGGTAAAGAACATCAAAAAGGCGCTCTCCGGGAAGGGATCGAAGCATGCATGAGCTGGGGGTTCTCGCCGAGGTCGTACGCGTCGTCGAGGAAACCGCGAGAAAACAGAACCTGACGGAGATCGAGTCGCTGGTGCTGCAAATTGGCGAGCTGTCCCCCATGATCCCCTATTACGTGGAGCAGTGCTATCCCGCGGCGTCCTACGGCACGCTGCTTGAGCATACGCGCCTTGAAATCGAGGTGCTGCCCGCGAACGGGCACTGCCGCGCGTGCGGCAGGGTATATAGCGTAGCGGAAAACCGCCGCGTTTGCCCCGCCTGCGGGAAGGCGGAGTTCGAACTGCTCGGCGGGCGCGAGTTTACGATAAAGCAGATCGTCGCGCGCTGACGGGGAGAGGCCGGGATGAATAAAAAGGAAATTCAGGCGTATTTCGACCGCTGCGCGCCCGAGTGGGACGCGCGCATGGTGCGCGCGCAGGAGAAGATCGACTTTATACTCGACGCCGCGGGCGCGCGCGAAGGCGCGCGGGTGCTGGATGTCGCCTGCGGTACGGGCGTGCTGTTCGAGGATTACCTCAGGCGCGGCGCGAAGGGCATCGTAGGGGTCGACATTTCCCCCGAAATGGTACGCGCCGCGCGGCGCAAATACCCGCAATCGCATATTTCTTTGATCTGCGCGGATATCGAGGAGGCGAACATCGAAGGCCTGTTCGACTGCTGCGTGGTGTACAACGCGCTTGCGCATTTTCCCGATCCGGGGCGGCTGATCGCGCGGCTCGCGCGCTTCGTCGCGCCGGGGGGCAGGCTCTGCGTCGCCCATTCGATGGGGCGCGAGGCGCTCGTCCGCCACCATGCGGAGCGCGCGGAGAATGTATCCCGTCCCATACCCGAAGTCGGCGCGCTCACGGCGCTGTTCGGGCCGTATTTCACGTTCGATACCGCCGTGGACGACGCGAGGATGTACGTCGCGGCGGGAAGCAGAAAGTAAAATTGCCCGCGCGCGGGACGTCCCTGCGGCGGGTTCTTCATGCATCCGTCCATCAGCCATAGAGTCGGCCCGCCTCGCGTTCTTGCCGAAATCTTGACGCGAGGCTTTTGATCTTGACGCCGCCTTGACGCCTTCCCTGCTATGATAAGGGGGAAGAAAGCTCCCGCGGTTTCGGGAGCGCGATGGAAGAGGTGAACGGTATGGACTGGCTGGGGATCGTCATCTGGGGTGCGGCGATACTCCTTTCGATATTTTGCTTGCTCCAATGGCGGGCGAACACCCGCCGCTTCCGGGAACGGCTTAGGGCGCTGCGTCACGGGAAGTAACGCGCGTCCGGCAGCGGCGCGGATCCCAACACCTCGCCGGAAGCCGCGGGATGCCGGGTCGCCGGTTACCGCAAAGCGCCTGCTCGGTTTTCTGGGCGGGCCCTCCGTAAACGTTCTCCTAGTGAATTTGGCGCTGGACGGCTTGCTGTAGGGGCCCAAAGTGGTATGATAAGGACTACGGGGACGGTGAGCGGATATGGAGCGTTTTGAATTTAGGCCGGAGCCGGACGCGGTGCCGGAGGATCTCCGGTCGCGGCGCGAAGGGCGGCTGGGCAGGCTGAAAATCTATTTTGGATACGCCGCGGGCG
>DATMYG010000137.1:0-2202 GCA_035561055.1 Clostridia bacterium
CTTACGTTATGTCGTTTCTCGGCCCAGCAGCTTGCGAAAGGCGCTCGGCAGCGCGTAGACGCTCTCTAATTCCGCGTTGCTCGTCCAGACGAAAAGCGGGCTCTCCTCGGCGCATTCGATGGAGAAGCACGTCATTTCCCACGCGACGTGCGTGAAGATGTGCATGCGCCTGAAACTCTTTGTAACGGCGACGGGCTTCGCGCCCCACGTCGCCGCAAGGTCGAGCGCGCCTTGCGCGTCCAGCTCCCCCGGCGTATTGGGCAGTTCCCACAGGCCGCCGAGCAGGCCTTCCCGCTCCCTTTTGCGGATGGCGGTTTTTTCCCCGCACGCAAGCAGCAGCACGGTGCGCCGTTCCGCGCGCCTCTCCTTCTTTTGGCTTTTAACGGGAAAGTCGACCGCCGCGCCGTGTGTGCGCGCATAACAGATGCCTTCGGCCGGGCAGACGCAGCATCTGGGAGCGCCGTTGGGCAGGCACACCGTGGCGCCAAGCTCCATTATACTCTGTGTAAAATCGCCGCGCCGCGCGGCGGGGTAAAGCGCTGCGAGCGTCTTCGTCACGCGCTCTTTTACTTCCGGCGCGTTGATGGGCTCCCCGATCCCCGCGATGCGCGAAACGACGCGCAGCACGTTGCCATCCACGGCCGGCGTCGGTAGCTCGAAGCAGATCGACGCGAGCGCCCCCGCGGTGTAAGGGCCGACGCCCGGCAGGGCGCGCAACCCCTCGTACGTTTCGGGGAAGAGGCCGCCGAGGTCGTTTACGATTGCACGCGCCGCCTTTTGCAGGTTGCGCGCGCGGCCGTAGTAGCCAAGGCCTTCCCACAGCTTCATCAGGGTCTGCTCGTCTGCGTCCGCGAGCGCCCGCGCCGTGGGCAGCGCCGCGAGGAAGCGCACGTAGTAGTCCTTTACGACCTCCGCGCGCGTCTGCTGGAGCATGATTTCCGAAATCCACACGCGGTAAGGGTCCCTGTCCCTGCGCCAGGGCAGGTCGCGGGCGTTTTCATCGTACCACGCGATTAAAAGCCCCGACAGGCGCGCGTCGAGGCGCAATGCGGCGTGTTCCGTTCCGCTGGGCTGTGTTCGCGTCTTGCGCATGCCTGCCCTACTCGTCCAGATAATAGTCCACCTGATTTTCCACCTTATGAAGCTGGTTAATGTCCATGCCCCAGACGCCGATTTTGCCGGAATCGGGGTAGAACGCCACGTCCAGATCGTTGTAGGTATCAAAATCAAGGTAGGTCAGCTTCTCCGTCCCGGAGGCATTCGTGAGCTTGTGCGCGCCCTTTTCGCCCGCGGGGAAAAAGATGAAATCCCCGGCGGAAACCGCGCGCTCGCCCTCGGGCGTGCGAAGGAGGCCCTGTCCGCTCAGGATATAGAAGGACTCCTCGTTTTTCACGTGATAGTGATAGGGATACGCGGATTTTCCCGGCGCTATCTCATAGAGGGCGATGTTGCATTGCCGCGCGTGTCCCCTGGGAATCAAAGGGCGCACGTCGTATTCGTATTTGTCGAGCCCGCTTCTGTGCCTCGGCTCGACGTCGGCCGCCTTGACATGGATGCTGTCGTACATGTTCTTCCCCCTTACGATGATGTTTTGATTGATCCTGTCATCCTTTGGACTTTGGGATTCCGGCATAATTGCACATTCACAGATCCCGCTTCCCCATACTGGAGTGGGCTATCGCCCCATCTTCGCCAAGGCTCTCTTCATGAATTTGTCGCGCTCGACGATGAAACGTTCGTGCGTCCCATGCCCGATCGGTCCCGCGTCGTCGTATGCGGCGACGGCGAAGCGCAGTTTCCTGCCCTCTGCCTCGATAAGCTCGCTTTCACAGCGGACGACGCCTCCCGCGGGCGTCGCCGACACATGCTCAATTTGGATCATGGTGCCGACGCTCGTATAGCCCGGCTCGAGATTCGGCGCGACGCTCTGCGCAGAGACTTTCTCCATCAACGCAATCATCGCGGGCGTGGCGAAAACGGGCAGATCGCCGCTCCCCATCGCCTCGGCTGTGTTCGTATCATCCACCGTAACACAGCCGCTTCCTTTTATGCCAATACGCGGCGTCCCGTTCATTTTAAACCCTCCGTTGTTAAGAACCTTTTGCGGCAGCCTGATCACGACTGCCGAAGCTATTATATCATGCCGATCGCATACGAAAAAGCCGTGATATGTTCCTCGGTGTATAAAGGACAATATACGAT
>DATMYG010000138.1:0-20679 GCA_035561055.1 Clostridia bacterium
AACCAAGATCGAGTACTGCGGTACGGAAATCGACCTTACGCCGCCCTTTGCGCGCTTGACGATGAACGACGCCGTCAAGCAATACGCGGGCGCGGACTTCATGGGCTGCGACACGGACGAGGCCGCCCGCCAGCTTGCAAAGAAGATCGGCCTGTACGTGGAGGACAAGACCGCCACGAAGGGAAAGATCCTCGCGCTCGCCTTCGACGAGTTCGCGGAGGACAAGCTCGTGCAGCCGACATTCATCATCGACTACCCAGTCGAGAACTCGCCGCTGACCAAAAGGAAGCCCGGCGTGCCCGGCATCACCGAGCGCTTCGAGCTGTTTATCGCGGGGCACGAGTACGCCAACGCGTTTTCCGAACTCAACGATCCCATCGACCAGCGCGGCCGCTTCGTGCAGCAGGCGCAGGAGCGCGCCAAGGGGGACGACGAGGCCATGATGATCGACGAGGACTTCTGTCTTTCGCTCGAATACGGCATGCCGCCGACGGGTGGCATCGGCATCGGCATCGACAGGCTCGTGATGCTGCTGACCGGCGAAACCTCCATCCGCGACGTACTGCTCTTCCCCACGATGAAGCCGGTAAAATAATTGACAATCAAATGAAATTCGAGAAGGCGTCCGTTTTAGGCGGGCGCCTCCTTTATTTCTCCGAAAATACATGATAGAAGGGCTTTACTTTAGCGGAAAAGGCGCATATAATAAGCTTTAATTTATCAGCGAACGCGACGAAGAGGGATAGTACATCCGCGCAACCCGCACAGAGAGCCCGGACGGTGGAATCGGGCAGGGCAAGCCGGTTAGAACAGGCCTCGGAGCGGCGCGCCGAGCCCGCCATGGCGGGGGTAGGACGCGACGGGAGCGCCCGATACAGCGCCCAGGTATCCCGGGGATGCGCTCTCCGGCGTACCGACGAGGCGTCCGCCGCGAGGCGGCCGCGAAGCGGGGTGGCAACACGGAGCTTATGGCTTCCGTCCCAGGCAACTGGGATGGAAGCTTTTTTATTTGAAAGGAGAAGCCTATGCGCGCGGATCACACGGCGACTGACAGGCCGGTTTTCCCGAAAAGGGCGGTCGTGACCGCGGGGATGCCCTACGGCAATAAATCGCTGCATATCGGCCACATCGGCGGGGTGTTCGTCCCCGCGGACTGCTACGCGCGGTTCCTCAGGGACCGCATCGGCGAAGAGAACGTGCTCTTCCTCTCGGGGACGGACTGCTACGGCTCCCCGATTATGGAGAGCTGGCGGCAGCAGCGCGAGGGGGGCGAATACGCAGGGGAGCTTTCCCAGTACGTGGCGCATTACCACGCTCTGCAGAAAGAGGTGCTCGACGCGTACCGCGTAAGCCTCGACCTGTACGGCGCGTCCGCGCTGGGCCGGGCGGGCGAAATCCACCGCCGCGTGACGGAGGAGTTCATTGGGCGGCTCTATGAAAACGGGCAGCTCGAGCGGCTTTCCACCATGCAATTCTACGATGAAAAGCTCGGCGTATTTCTCAACGGGCGTCAGGTCGTGGGACGCTGTCCCATCGAGGGGTGCGCATCCGAATTCGGCTACGCGGACGAATGCTCGCTGGGGCATTCCTACGCGCCCTCGGAACTGATCGACCCCAGGAGCACGCTCAGCGGTGAAAAGCCTTCCATGCGCGCGATTGAAAACTGGTATTTCAGGCTCGGCGCCTTCCGCGATCTTCTCGAGCAGTGGGTCGCCGCCTACGAGCGGGAGCCGACGTGCCGCCCTTTCGCCGCAAGGAACATCCGCGAGTTCCTCGAGAAGCCCATTATCTACGTTAAGCGCGAGGCGTTTCTGCGCTACTGCGCCGTGCTCGGGGACCTGCCGCAGCACGAATTGACCTTCGAGGCGGGAAAACCCTCCTTCAAGCTCACGTTCGCGCGCCTCGCTTCCCGCGAGGACGCGTGCGCATTGCTCAAGCGCGCGGGAATCAACTTCCGCACGGGCAAGACCCTCGTGCCCTTCCGCCTGACGGGCAACATCCCCTGGGGCGTGCCCGCGCCGGAATTCGAGGGTCTCTCCGGCCTTACCGTGTGGGTGTGGCCGGAAAGCCTGTGGGCGCCGATCTCGTTCACGATGGCGGCGCTGGAAGAGCGCGGCGAGGACGCCTCTCACTGGAAGGACTATTGGTGCTCCGCGGAGGCGGAGGTGTACCAGTTCATCGGCCAGGACAACATCTATTTCTACGGCCCGGCGCAGATGGCGATGTTTCTCGCCCAACAGGGGGCCTGCCCCAAGGCGGAGCCGGCCGAGGGCGCGCTTCGCACGACGCGGCTCATCGTCAACAACCACCTGCTCTTCCTCGACAGGAAGGCGAGCAGCAGCGGCCAGGTCAAGCCGCCCTCCGCCGGGGAATTGCTCGCGCGCTACACGCCCGAGCAGCTTCGCATCCATTTCCTCGGCCTCGGCCTTGGCGTGCGTAACGTCGGCTTCAAGCCCAAACCCTTCAACCCAGAGGCCGACCCGGACGAGGCCGACCCCGTGCTCAAGGAGGGCAACCTTCTGACTAACGTGCTCAACCGCGTCGTGCGCTCGTGCTTCTATACGGCGCAGAAACATGCGCAGGGCAGGATCCCCGTGGGGGAAATCTCCCCGGACGTGCGCGACGAGGCGCGGGAATGCGCGCTTAACTACGAACAGCTTATGTATCGCTGCGAGCTTCATCAGATTGTGAGCCTCATGGATGGGTATATCCGCTCCGTCAACAGGCGCTTCTCCGAAAGCATGCGCGAGGCGGACGCTGCGGACAGCGCGGCGCTTCGCCGCCAGGTTTTGATAGACGGCTTCCACGGCGTGCGCACGGCTATCGCCCTCATGCATCCCATCGCGCCGGAGGGGACGGAACTCGTACGGGAGTATCTCGGCCTCGACAGGGATTTCTGGGATTGGGCGCGCATCTTCGAGCCGCTTTACGCCTTCATGGACCATCCGGAAGAGCATACATTGAAGTTCCTCGAGCCGCGGGCGGACTTTTTCAAGAGGCACCCGAGCCAGCTCGGGGAGGGCAATTGACGAAATGACAACGGCCCCCGCCGTCAGGCGGGGGCCGTTTCTTCAAGCCTTGGTTGTCAGTTGCCCATGTCGTTGAGCTTCTTATAATACTCGTACTTATCCTTCGCCTCGGCCTCGGCGCGCTCGAAGAGCTTATCGGCCACCTCGGGGAAGAACTTCACGAGCGAGGAGTAACGCGTTTCGCCCATGATGAAGTCGCGGTACGAGCCCGTCGCGGGCTTGCTGTCGAGGGTGAACGGGTTCTTGCCCTCGGTCGCGAGGTCCGGGTTGTACCTATAGAGCGGCCAGTAGCCGGAGTCGACGGCCTTCTTTGCCTCGGCCTGGGAGTGACCCATGTCGATGCCGTGGTTGATGCAGGGCGCGTAGGCGATGATGAGGGACGGACCCTTGTACGCCTCGGCCTCGGTCACGGCCTTGATGAGCTGGCTCTGGTTGGCGCCCATGCAGACTTTGGCGACGTAGACGTAGCCGTAGGACATGGCCATCATACCGAGGTCCTTTTTCTTGGTGCGCTTGCCGGCGGCCGCGAACTTCGCCACGGAGCCGGTCGGCGTCGCCTTACTGGACTGGCCGCCGGTGTTGGAATAGACCTCGGTGTCAAGCACGAGCACGTTGACGTCCTCGTCCATGGCGAGCACGTGGTCGAGTCCGCCGTAGCCGATGTCGTACGCCCAGCCGTCGCCGCCGAAGACCCAGACGGACTTCTTGACGAGCAGATCGGCGTTTTCGATGACCTCGCGCGCGAGCGCACAGGCTTCGCACGTGCAGACCTTGTTGTTCTTGAGCCATTCGGCTTCCCACTGGGTGCCGGTAAGATCCACGTCCACGCCGTCCTCGCAGGCGGCGAGCAGTTTCTCGGCAGCCTTGCGCGAACCCTCGGCGTCGTTCATGTTCTCGAGCCATTCGGCGCCGGCGAGCTTGATCGCCTCCTCGGCATACTCGACGGCGATAAGCTTCCTTACGGTTTCCGCAAGGCGCGCGCGGCGCTGCGTGACGCCGAGGTTCATGCCGTAGCCGTACTCGGCGTTGTCCTCGAAGAGGCTGTTGCTCCAGGCGGGGCCGTGGCCCTTCTCGTTGACGGTGTAGGGGCAGGTTGGGGCGCTGCCGCCGTAGATGGAGGTGCAGCCCGTGGCGTTGGCGATCATCATCCTGTCGCCGAAGAGCTGGGTAATAAGCTTGATGTAAGGCGTTTCGCCGCAGCCTGCGCACGCGCCCGAGAATTCGAACAACGGCTGCAGGAACTGGCTGCCCTTGACGGTCTTCACGCTGAGGGAGACGTCCTTCTTGGGCACCTTGAGCGCGAACTCCCAGTTCTCCTCCTGCTCCTTTGCGGAGGTGTGCAGCGGCACGAAGCGCAGCGCCTTCTGCTTGGCGGGGCAGGTTTCGATGCAGTTGCCGCAGCCCGTGCAGTCGAGCGGGGAAATCTGAATGCGGAAGTTCAAGCCGGCGAGTTCCTTACCAGTGGCGGGCTTGGTGACGAAGCTCTGCGGCGCGTTGTCGCCTGCACTCGTCAGGACCGGGCGGATGACGGCGTGCGGGCAGACGAGCGAGCACTGGTTACACTGGATGCAGTTTTCGGGGATCCACTCGGGGACCTCCACCGCGATGCCGCGCTTCTCGTACTTGGTGGTGCCGGTGGGCACGGTGCCATCGGGATTGAACATCGAGACGGGCAGCTTGTCACCGTTCTGCGCGAGGATGGGCTGGATGAAATTGCAGAAGTACGGGTCGTCCGTCGTGCGGATGGGCTCGGCGCCCACGGTGGCGGTAGCCCAGCTCTCGGGGTACCTGATCTCGACCACGTTCTCGGCGCCCGCGTCGATGGCGGCGTAGTTCTGTTTGACGACGTCGTCGCCCTTCTTCGAGTAGCTCTTCTTGGCGGCGGCCTTCATGTACTCGATGGCCTGCTCCGCCGGAATGATGTTGGCCAGCTTGAAGAACGCGCTCTGCATGATGGTGTTGATGCGGTTATGCATCCCGACCTTGCGGGCGAGCGAAATCGCGTCGATGTTGTAGAACTTCAGGTGGTTCTTCGCGATGGCGTTCTTCATCGCGGCGGGGAGCTCCTTCTCCATTTCCTCGAGCGTCCACTCAGAGTTAAGAAGGAACGTGCCACCCTCCTTGATGCCCTCGGCTACGTCGTAGCGCGTCACATAGCTGGGGTTGTGGCAGGCGACGAAGTCCGCGGCGTCGATCTGGTACGGGCTCTGGATGGGCTTCTTGCCGAAGCGCAGATGGGAGACCGTGAAACCGCCGGACTTCTTCGAATCGTAGGCGAAGTAGCCCTGCGCGTACATGTCGGTATGGTCGCCGATGATCTTGATGGAGTTCTTGTTCGCGCCGACCGTGCCGTCCGAGCCGAGGCCGTAGAACTTGCAGGCGATGGTGCCCTCGGGCGCGGCGTTGATCTGCTCCTTCACGGGCAGGGAGAGATTGGTCACGTCGTCCGTGATGCCAACGGTGAAACGCGGGCGCGGGGAGGCGGCACCGAGCTCGTCGTACACGGCCTTGACCATCGAGGGCGTAAACTCCTTGGAGCCCAGACCGTAGCGGCCGCCGATGACGGCGATGTCGCACATTTTGGCCTCGGCGAAGGCGTTGACGACGTCCTGATAGAGCGGCTCGCCCTGGGAACCCGCTTCCTTGGTGCGGTCGAGCACCGCGACCTTCTTGCAGGTCTTGGGCAAAAGGGCAATGAGCTTGTCGGCTGCGAACGGGCGGTAGAGGCGCACCTTGATGAGGCCGAGCTTCGCGCCCTTCCTGTTGAGGTATTCGACGGTTTCCTCCGCGACGTCCGTGCTAGAACCCATGGTGATGATCACGCGGTCCGCGTCGGGCGCGCCGACGTAGTCGAACAGGTGGTAGCTGCGGCCGGTCAGCTTGCCGATTTCGTCCATGTAGTGCTGCACGACGCCGGGCACGGCCTCGTAGTATTTGTTGGCCGCCTCGCGGTTCTGGAAGTAGATATCCGGGTTCTGCGCGGAGCCGCCCAGATGCGGATGCTCCGGGTTGAGGGCGCGCTGGCGGAACTTTTTGACGGCATCGAGGTCGCACAGCTTCGTCATATCCTCGTAGTCGATGATCTCGATCTTCTGGACCTCGTGGGAGGTGCGGAAGCCGTCGAAGAAATGCACGAAGGGGACGGAGCTCTTAATGGAGGACAGGTGGGCGACCGTGGCAAGATCCATGACCTCCTGGACGCTGGCCGCGGCGAGCATCGCGAAGCCCGTCTGACGGCAGCTCATCACGTCGCTGTGATCGCCGAAGATCGAGAGCGCGTGATAGGCGAGGGCGCGCGCGGACACATGGAACACGCAGGGCAGCAGCTCGCCGGAGATTTTGTTCATGTTGGGAATCATGAGAAGCAATCCCTGCGATGCCGTGAACGTCGTCGTCAGCGCGCCCGCGGAGAGGGAGCCGTGCACAGCGCCCGCGGCGCCGCCCTCGGGCTGCATCTCGGCGATACGAACCTGCTGGCCGAACATGTTGGTTCTGCCGTTGGCAGCCCATTCGTCGGCCACTTCGGCCATCGGCGAGGAAGGTGTGATGGGGTAGATCGCCGCCACGTCAGAGAACGCGTACGCGACGTGCGCCGCGGCGGTGTTGCCATCGATGGTCATGGTTTTTGCCATTTTGGGAGTCCTCCTGTGAATTTACCGATTTTTCCTATATAAAAAAGGAAATTTGGTCCTCGGTCATTATAGTATAGAAGGGAAGGCGTGTCAACCGATTCGCAGCGGTTGGGGTTGCTTGACACTTCAACGTTTAAGTAAACTTGCGTAATATTCACTCTTGGGAAACAATAAAATTTTCACATTTTATCGGTTGCAAACAGCACTCATATGCTGTATGCTATTAAAGTACGAAATATCGTATAGTTATATACGGATTCCCGGGTGCGGGAAGCGCTCAAATGCAGAAGAAACTTACAAATAATGGCAAAGGAGAACCGCATATGCCCGCTAAAATGAAGATACGCTCAGCTTACGCCACGCTGCCCTCCGCGGAGCGGAAGGTCGCTGATTTCATACTGGAGAACCCGGAACGCGCGATGCACATGGTCATCAACGAAATCGCGGACGCCGCGGGCGTCAGCGTGCCTTCGGTCACGCGTCTCGCGCGCAAGCTTGGTTACAAAGGCTTCCTTGATTTTCGCGTGGCGCTCGCCAGCGGCGCCGCCATCAACGCCGAGGCGCACAAGCTCAGCCCCGTCGAGGAGACGGACAGCGACGAAACGGTGGTCGAGAAGCTGTATCTCGCCTCCATCCGCGCGCTTGAGGACACCTACCGGGCGCTTGACAAAGAAAAAGTGTGCGAGCTCGCGCGCGTGATCGCCTCCGCCGAGCGCGTGTTTGTCTGCGGCGGCGGCGGAAGCGCGCTGCTTGCCCAGGATATCGCCTACCAACTCGACGTACTGAACGTGCAGGCCATCGCCATCACCTCGCAGGCCGTGCTCAACATGTACAAGCCCCGCTTCTGCGAGAAGGACGTGTTCATCGGCCTCTCCCGCGCGGGCAGGAACAAACAGCTTACCGAGGCCGTACGCCAGGCGAAGAAGCAGGGCAGCGTGTGCGCCTTCATGAGCAACTACGTCAACGCGCAGGGCGCGCAGTCCTCGGACTATTTCTTCTGCACCTCCCGGCTGGACGACATGAAAAAGATCCTCGGCACCGAGAGCAACAACGCGATGATCGCGCTGACGAACCTTCTTGTGCTGCTCGTCGGGCGCAACCTCAAGCGCCGCATCGAGGACGAACCGGAAATGAACCCGTAAGGAGCGAAAGCCAGTGGCTTTCATCCGTTTCGGCGAATAAATCGCCGAAGCCGGAATGGAAGTCAAGGGGCTCGGCCCCTTGACAATCCCCTAGGTTTTGCCCATGAATCAATCCCCGATCGCGAGCGATCTTCATACGCATACGGTATTCAGCCACGGCAAGGGCACTCCCGAGGAGAACGTCCTTGCCGCAGTGCGTCTTGGATTGAAGCGCGTGGCCGTCAGTGAGCACGCGGCGGCCCATGTGTTTTACGGCGTGCGCGGGGAAAAGCTCCGCTCCCTTCGCCGCGAGATCGACAGGCTTTCGGCCAAGTACGCGCGCGACATTGAGGTGCTTATGGGATACGAATGTAACCTCACGGGCTTCGGAGAGTGCGACGCGCCGAAGGATCGCGCGATGTTCGACGTGCTGCTGCTTGCCTTTCACAAGGGCGTGCCGCCGCGCGACGCGCTCGCGCGCAGCGCCTTTCGCGAAGCCGTGGGACTTGGCCGCGCCGATCCCGTGCGGGTCGCCGAGGCCCTGCTCGCGGCGGCGGACAAGTATCGCATCGACATCCTTGCCCACCCCGGCGCTTACGTCGCTGCGGATGCCGCGACGCTCGCCAAAGGCGCGGCGGAGCTGGGCGTGATGCTTGAGATCAACTCCTCCCGCGTGACGTTTACGCCTGACGAGGCGCGCCTCGCAGCGGCACTCGGCGCGCGCTTCTGCGTCAACAGCGACGCGCACACGCCCTCCCGCGTGGGGGATTTCGCCGCGGCAATCGATTTTGCCAATCGCGCGGGCGTCGTTGTGGAGGAGTGGCGGCCGCGCTAAAGCCTTCTTGGTTGTGCATTTTTTTGTTCTGTGATATTCTAGTCGATAGGAACGGCGCGCTCGCGCCGGATGCATGTTATCTTTTTACAATCTATTCTTTCGAAGGGACGGCCTCATATGGAAGCGAACGGAATCCCCGTATCCGTCGGCGAGGCGGAGCGCCTGCGCAAAAAGCAGTTCGAGCGGAACAAGTGGTTCTTCACGACCAGCGGCATAGGCCGCGATCTGAGCTACAACCTCATTTCCACGTTCCTGCTGGTGTACATCCAGTTCGGCGTATCGCTTACGCTCGTGCAGTTCACGACGCTCAGCTTCGTCATAGGCGTCGGCGGCAGGATCTGGGACGCGCTCAACGACCCCATCATGGGCGCGATCATCGAGGGCTCGCACCTCAAATCGGGCAAGTTCCGCCCGTGGATCCTCATGGGCGCGCTTGCCTGCGGCGTCGTGATCATGCTGATGTTCGGCATCCAGAGCATCGCGGGCTGGAAGTTCGTGATGTTCATGTCCATCATGTACATATTGTGGGAATCGACCTTCACGGTCAACGACATCAGCTACTGGGCCATGCTGCCCAGCCTTTCGAGCGACAAGAAGGAGCGAAACACTGCGACCGCGCTTACGGTGCTCTTCGCGGGCATCGGCGCGATCATCTCGCAGGGCGTGACCCCGATGCTTACGGTCGGCGACGCGCGCGCCGGCTACCGCACGGTCGCCATCGCCACGGCGCTCATCTTCATGGCGAGTCAACTCATGACCTTCCTTTTCGTCAAGGAGCCGCCGCGCCGCGATTCCGAAAAGCAGGCCGGCATCTCCCTTAAGAGGATGTGGAAAACCATCGTAAAGAATGACCAGATCCTCTGGATGACGCTCTCGCAGCTCTACTACAACATCGGCAGCAATCTGCTCGTCGTGCTTTCGGCGAACCTTCTATATCTCGAGATCGGCTACAACGGCACGCTGTACTTCTACGTCGTGGTGGCCTACGGCGTCACGACCGTCGCCGTCAACATCATCTACCCGTGGCTTGCGGGCATGCTCGGCCGCAGGAAGCTGCAGAAGTGGAGCATCGTAGCCTGCGTCGTGGGCTACGTGCTCATCGGCCTCATGGGCTGGACGGGCGTATTCCCCTTCGGCATCGTGCCGCTTTGCCTCTTCTGCGTGCTCATTTCGGCGGGGCAGTCGCTCTTCTACATGGCCAGCATCGTTAACATGACCAACTGCGTCGAATACAACGACTATAAGTTCGGCGAGCGCAACGAGGCGGTCGTGTCCACGCTGCGTCCGTTCATGGCGAAATTCGCCTCCGCCATGCAGACGCTCGTTGTAACCGTCGTGCTCGCCATCTCCGGCACGTTCCTGCTGAGCCAGTCCATCAGCACGCTTGAAACGCAGCGCGACTTTTTCGCCAGGATGGATTCCCCCGCCGCGCAGGCGTACTACATCGAAACCGTGCAAGGCTACATCCGGGAATACGACGGGCTTGCCGCCGGTACGGAGGAGTACGACGCCGTCGCCGCGCAAATAGGCGAACAGATCGGTGCGGACGAGGCCATGAGCAAGGTCCAGCTCGACGCGCAGTACGTCCCCGCGCTCGCCGAGGCGATGGTGCTGCGCACCTCGCTCGACGCTTCCGGCATCGCTTCGGGCAAGGCCGAGGAGCTCGGCAGGCTCAGCGAAATAGACCCGTCGGCGCTTGAATCCGGCGGCTCCTACGCGTATACCCTCGAGGTCGGCGACCTCAAGAGCGGGCAGGAGAGTGCGGCGAATCTCAGCTTCCGCGACAAGTCCACGCTCTCGATGCGCATCTGGCTGCGCGTTGCGGTATCGGTGCTGCCGATCCTGCTGCTCATCCTCTCCCTCGACGTTCAGAAGAGGAAGTTCATCATCGACGAGGATTATTACGACATGATGGTGCAGTCGATCCGCGAGAGGGAAGCGGCGAAGGGCAATTGACAATCGGATGATAATCAACGGGCTTCCGGTTTTCCGGAAGCCCGCTTTATGCAGATCGGCCGTCAGACGCCGACTATTCCCCGTCCTTCGCGTATTCGAGCGTGATGACGCGGTCGTTCCCGAGGCTTGCTTTGGTCAACACGCAGTCGCTCTGGCGCAGCCTGTGGATGGCGCAGTTCGAGAGGGAGCCGATAAAGGGCTCGATGTCGCTGATTTTAAAGTTCTCCCCGAGCGCGGCGGTGCGGTAGTGCATGGGGATGACGACCTTGGGTTTCAATCGGTTGGCGAGCGCGCGCGCGCCGCGCGCGTCTATGGTATAGTACCCGCCCACGGGCACGAGCAGCACGTCGACCTGGCCTATGGCCTCGAGCGCCGCCTCGTCCGGCATATCGCCCAAATCGCCCGCGTGCGCCACGCGCATATCCTCCACATCGAAGATGAAGACGATGTTGCGGCCGCGCTTTTCGCCGCGCGCGTCGTCGTGGAACGTGGGAACGCCCTTGATCGCGACGTCGCCGATTTGATATGCGCCGGGCTCGGTGATCCTGACGGGGTCGCCCGCGCACATGGCGAAGTAGTTGTGGTCGTAGTGCTGATGGCTCGCGGTTACAACATCGCACGCGATGCTGTGCATTGGGTAGCCGACCTTCGGGTCGTAAGGATCGGTGAGGATTTTCAGCCCCTTCTCCGTCGTGATCAGAAAACAGCTGTGACCATACCATTTGACGTCCATGCGTCATCCTCCTTTCTGATGGATCGCGTAGTCCAGTAACCGCGCCATAACGTCCGCCGCTTCGCCGAGGCGGGAGCGCAGCGCCTCGCGCTCCCTCGGGGGAACGCCGCGCGCAAGATTCATCGTAGCTTCGGCCGCCGCGCGAAGCCTCGCCCGCGCGCGTGCCGGTTCGTTTGGAAAGGCGATTGCGCCCACGCAGAGCCACAGCGCCCGCCTGACCCCCTCGTCCTCCGGGAATCCGGCATGCGGTTTGCGGGAGAGGGTTTTCATCCGGGCGAGCGCGAAGCCTTCCTTCGTCGAAACGTCCGCCTCGCCAGCCTCGGGCAAAAGCGCCGTGACGCGCGCCGCGAGCGCCCGGTAATCGAGCGCGGGCGGCCTTTCGCGCCACGCGGGCGCGTCCGGCCCCAGGAGCATGCGGTAAACGTCCTCCATAGGCGCCTCCGGGTCGAAAGAATCGCACGGTCGCGTGGCAACTGTGCGATTTGGTCTATCATAGAGTATTCTTCTAGGCTTGTCAACGATTCACAGCGTGAGCTGGCCGTTCTCTGTGTTGATGATGACGAAAATCTGCTGCTCCTCGCCCGTCTCCGCGTCGATGTAGACGATGTACTCGTCTCCGTCGCACTTGCCCTTGAACTCGTAGCACAGTTTCTCTTTCGTAGATGTCAGGGGAATCAGGGCGAGCTTGCGGCTCTGGATGTCGAGGTTGACCGAAACCTTCGCCTCGGCTTCCTCGGCGGAGAGCGTGGGCGCAGGAATATCCCTGTCGGTGTGGCTGAAGAGGTAGTTGCGCGCGTCCGCGCCGACGATATCGTACGTCTCCATGTCGATCCACACCTTGATGAGGTCGTTATAGACGATGGCGTCGTCCTGCACGAAGGCGAAGTTTATCAGCGCCGCGCCGGAATAATATTGCGCGTAGGTCGCCGCCATGCTGTCGTAGCCCTGCGAGGCGAGCCACTGGAGGCCGGTTTGCTTGAGCTTATCCACCGTGGCGTCGTCCGGCACGCCGGAGGCCGTGCCCGTCGCGGAGGACATGAGCCAAAGGAGCATCCCGCCGGTCTTGGTGATGGAAACGTCCACCTCGCGCCCGTCCTCGTACGTGCCGTGAAAATCGAACGCCGGGATCTTGCCGTTGGATTCGCCCTCGCTGTCGAATGTGGAGATGTTGGCGAGCTTGAGCGCGATGTTCCGCGCCTCGTCTATGGTGACCTCGTTGCCGGTCACGCCGCGCGCCTCCTGCTTCTCCGTGCTTTCGGAGTAAGGCCCGTCGTAGATAAGCGTGGGGAATTTCGACACGTCCTCGGTACTCGTGTAGGTATCGTTGGTTCCCGTGAAGAACTCGTCGCTGGTGATGGCGGCGATGGGCACGTCGCCTATGGCAAGCCTCTCGTTGAGATCGGCTGCAATTTCGCCGCAGCGCGTGTAGAGCTCGTCCAGTTGCTTGGTGTCCTCGTCGCTGGCGGTTTGCGCCGCAAGCGCCTTCTTGGTGAGGGCGTGCGCGTAGTCGCCCACACGCGTAATAAACTGGCTCAGCTCTCCCGTGTCGATGTGGCTGGAGGGGATCTGGCTCAAAAGGCTCACGCAAGAGCCGGAAAGCCGCCAGATGTCGTCGAGCAGCAGCACGTTCTGCGTGGGGCTCGATACGACGCGAAGCTTGCCCAGCGCCGTTTGCAAATCGTTCATGTTGTCGCATAGCTCGGTGAACGCGCGGCGGTACATCGTGGAGGCGGTGTACTTGTATTCATCCGCGAGCGCGCGCTGCTGCGACCCCCAGAAGGCGAGGGATATGACCGCAACCACCAGCACGAGCGGGATGACGACTTTTACGATGATTTCTTTTGCTTTATCGCTCATATTCATTTACCCAGGGCGAAGTTGTGCCGGCCGATGGAAAGCGTGACGGGAAGCGAGAGCATCCACTTGTTCGTGCTCGTGGCCGGGTTGTAATAGTAGAGACAGCCGTTGGTGGGATCCCAGCCGTTCATGGCGTCCGTCGCAGCCTTGATGGCGGTTTCGTCCGGCGTGAGGTTGACCTGGCCGTCCTTTACCGCGTCGAACGCGCCGCTCTGGTAGACCACACCGCTGATGGAGTTGGGGAATTCGCTGCTCTTGACGCGGTTTAATATGACTGCCGCCACGGCGACCTGTCCCTTATACGGCTCGCCGCGCGCCTCCCCGTACACGACGCGCGCCAGCAGGTACAAATCGCTGTTCGAGTCCGACGCGCTGCCCGAGCCGGAGCTCGAGGTCGAAAGCGCCATGCCCATGGCCTTCGCTGTCGCAGGGCCGACCACGCCGTCCGCCACAAGGCCGTTTTTCTGCTGGAAGTAGACGACGGCCTTCCTCGTCTGCGCGCCGAATTTGCCGTCTATGGAGCCGGTATAGTAGCCCCAGCGCTTGAGCTTGGTCTGCAGCGTCACCACTTCGTCCCCGGCCGAGCCGACCTTAAGCGCCGACGCCGCCAGAGCCGCGCTCTGCAGCAGCATGCACAGCGCGAGCGCTGCCGCGAGCATCAGGGCGAATTTCGCATGTCCTGTATCCTTTGCCATAGCTTTCCTCCGTCTATGCTTTTAAGGAGCCGCAGCAGCAGGCTGTTGAGCTTGAGACCAGAAAGCTCGAAGTCCGCGTCCAACTCCTCGTAGTCAATTTTCCCGCCGGGAAGCTCCAATATGCATAGCGGAGGAAACATCACGCACCACCAGTTATGGCCCTCGCCCTCGCCCAGCACTACGCGCAGCGCCTCGTATTTCCCCGCGGGATAAACGGCGCCGCCGTACGCGCGCTCGGGAAAGTCGTATACGCCAATCATGAGCTGCGCGCCGTAATCCATGCCGCGCGCGCGAAGCGTGTCTTCGACGATATGTAAGAGCGCTTCGCCGTCCTCCATGAGCATGGCTTTGGCCTCGCCGCTGTTCCCGCAGGAGGCTATGTCCGCCTCGTAAGCTAAAATCGCGTCGCGGACGGCGAGCTTCGCCGTCTGGTCCTCGATGCTGTCGCTGTTGGCGACAACGTGCAGGCGCAGTATGTTCTCGTTGCCAGGGGTTACGGGCGCGAAGCACAAAAGGGCCGCGACGGCGGCCGAAAGCAGGCGTTTTGTCAGCATAGTCCCTCCTCTGTCCTGTGAATCGTATGAATCCTTCATTGAGCATTGACAGGACGCGTGATTTTTATGCCCGCCAAGTATATAATGCAGGTATGGAAACGCGCGCATATGCAAAGGTCAACCTCACGCTTGACGTCGCGGGCAAAACGGCGGACGGCTACCACGCCCTTCGCACGATCATGCTCGCCGTGGACATTTTCGACCGGATCGCGCTTACGTTCGACACGGCCGGCATAAGCATAGAAGCGGACCCCCCGCTGCCCGAGGGGAGCGCGGCGTACCGCGCGGCGGAGGGGTACCTCGCGCGCCGCGGCGAAGGAGGGACGCGCGCCCTCATCCGCCGGGATATCCCGCCTGAGGCGGGGCTTGGCGGCTCTTCTGCTGACGCGGCGGCGATTTTGCGCGCGCTGCAATCGCGCCACCATGCGCTGTCGGACAATGCGCTCGATGCGCTTGCGGCGGGCGTGGGCTCGGACGTTCCTTTTTTAATGAAAGGCGGCCTCGCGCTGTGCGAGGGCAGGGGGGAGGTCGTAACGCCCCTGCCGCCCATGGAGATCAATCTCCTCGTCGTGAAGCCCGCGCGGGGCGCTTCGACGCGGGAGGTGTTCGCGCGGCTCAAACCTCCCTATCCCATGGGCACGACGGACGGCGCGCTCGCCGCCATACGGGGGGGTGACCTCGCGGCGCTGCTGCCCCACGTGGGCAATGCGCTGACGGACGCGGCGCTCTCCCTCGTGCCGGAAATCGGCTCTCTCCTTGCGCGCATGCGGCGCTCTGGCGCGTTCGCCGTCTCCATGACGGGCAGCGGCAGCGCGGTGTTCGGTATTTTCGAGGACGCGGCCGCCGCGCGCCGCGCGGCGCGGGCGTTTTCCGACGTGCCCTTCGCGCGCCCGTGCAGGAGCGTATACGATGTGGTATAATAATTTGGTTGAGAATAATGAAGCGGGAGTTGGACATGGCGCATATCGAAGGACACAAACGCATCCATTTGGTGGGAATCGGCGGCTGCTCGATGAGCGGCCTCGCGCAGATTCTGCGCGCACGGGGCTTTGAGGTGCAGGGTTCGGACAAAAACGTTTCCCCGTTCACGCAGCGCCTCGGGGAGCTTAATATCCCCGTCGCCATCGGGCACGACGAGAAGAACCTCGGCGCGGCGGACCTTGTGATCTACTCCGCCGCCGTCAAGGCGGACAACGTCGAGCGGGAGGCGGCGCGAAGGCTGGGCATCCCCGAAATCGAGCGCAGCGTCGCCCTCGGGCAGCTGACGGAAGGGTATCAAAGGGTCGTGGGCATCGCGGGCTGCCACGGGAAGACCACCATCACCTCGATGCTCGCGCTCATCTGCGACGCGGGCGCCATCGACGCCACGGTGCACATTGGCGGCTTCGTGGACTTCCTCCAGGGCGGCGTAAGGCTGGGCTCGCACGATATGTTCATTACCGAAGCGTGCGAATATGTCGAAAGCTTCCTGACGCTCAGGCCCACGGTTGCCGTTGTCAACAACATCGACAACGACCACCTCGACTATTACGGGGATATGGAGCACATCACGGAGGCGTTTCGAAAGTTTGTCGCCCTCCTGCCGGAGGATGGGCTTTTCCTCGGCTGCAAGGACGATCCGCGCGTAGCGGGCCTCTTGGCGGAGCACGAAGGGTACAAATACTCCTACGGCAGGAGCGACGCGGACTATACGCCCGCGAACGTCGTTTTCGACGAGGGCGGCTGCCCTTCCTTCGACCTGGTGTTCCGGGGAAAAACGCTCGGCAGAATCGCGCTGAACGTGCCGGGGGAACATACTATCGTCAACGCCATCGCGGCGGCGGCGGTCGCCCTCGACGCGGGCGCGAGGATGGAGGACATCGCCTCCGCGCTCGCGCGGTTTCAGAATACGCGCAGGCGCTTCGAGTTCTACGGCGAGAAGAGGGGCGTTCGCGTCTACCACGATTACGCCCACCATCCTGCCGAGATCGCGGCGACGCTCGCCGCAGCCAGGCGCGTCCGTCACGGCAGGCTCTACTGCGTGTTCCAGTGCAACTCCTACACGCGCGCAAAGACGCTCTTCCTAGAGGACGTGACCTGTTTTGCCGACGCGGACGAGGTGCTCGTGCCGAACATCTACCCCGGGCGCGAGAAGGACGACGGCACTGTCCACGCGCGGGATATGGTGCGCGGCATACTTGCCGGCGGTTCGAAGGCGACGTACCTTCCGACCTTCGAGGAAATAAACGAATACCTTGAGAAGCACGCGCACCCGGGCGACCTCGTGGTCACCGTGGGCAGCGGGGACGTGTACGTGCAAACGAAAAAGCTACTGTAAAAACCACTGATGAAAGGAGCTCCCCGTATGAGATTCGAAGGTCCTATCGACATCCGGCCTCTGACGGTACGCGGCACGTTCGGCATCGCCTGGAAGCTCGTCCGCCGCAACTTCGGCTCGGTTTTCCTCTATGTGCTGCTGATGCAGCTCATACTTGCGCTCGGCGCGCTTGCCGTGTTCTCCCCGGTTTTGAGCAGCATCATCAAGAACGATTATGAAAGCGCGGAATTAGCCCTCAAGTTGATACTGACGCTTCCGCTGCTCTTCGTCTTCCTGGTGGCGGCCGCGCTGCTCTACTACCCGATCCTCAACGGCGTGCTCTACGGGGAGATGTCCTCGCGCATATACGCGGACGGCGCTTCGTGTAAAATGCTCTTTAAGCGCTCAAAGTACGCGCTTAAGCGCTTCTTCACGACCTTCCTTAGCCTGATTGTATGCGGCATCGTGCTGAGCATCGCGCAGTCGATCATCTCTAGCCTGTTCGGCGGCATATTCGGCTTCGCGGGGATCGTGGCCGCGCTGCCCTCTTTCGTCACCGGCGACATGATGGGCAGCCCGTGGAGCGGCTCTTTCGGGGATCCCTTGAGCATACTCTCCGGCCTCGGCGCAGGATTCCTTGCCTATTTCGCGTTCCTGTTCCTGCTGAGCATGGCCATCACGCTCTGCGGCCAGTGCTTTATCTGCTTCACCTATCCGGTCGCGGTCAATGAGAACACCTTTCACTTCGACGCGGTGGGCAGGAGCATCAAGCTCACCTCGAAACGCTTTGGCCGCATCCTCGGCGTCAAGGCGCTGTACATCGCAATCGTCATCTGCATTGAGATCGTCATCACCGCGCTGACGCTGCTCGTCATGACGCTGCTGCTCGATTCCAGCGACCCGGCGCTCCTCACGGCGGGCATTGCGCTCTACGCTGCACTGATGCTCGTTTCGGCGTGCCTGGCGACCTTTTCCATGCTTTACTCCCCCGCGATAGACACCGTGCTCTACTACGACGCGCGCGTGCGCCTTGAGGGGCGCGCGTGGCTGCGCGTGGACGCGGTCCCCCCGCAGGGCGGCGCAACATACGTATCCGACGAAACGCATTACGACGCGCCGCCGCCTGATAATTCCGGGGGCGGGAACGCCACAGATCAAGAAAACGACAACGGAGGGGAACATGGAGCTTAAAAACAGGAAGGATATGGACCCACGCGACCTGTGGGATTTCACCCACATGTACTCTTCGCGGGAGGAGTGGGAAAAGGCGTTCGCGGAGGCGGAGGCCCTCATCGCGGGCATCCCCGCGTACGCGGGCACGCTGGGGACGAGCGCGGAAGCGCTCAAAAAAGCGCTCGACGCGCTCATGGCCATGGAGGAGAAGCTCGAGCTTGTCTACGTCTACGCCATGCTGCACAAATGCTCGGACAATTCGGATCCCGCGTACCAGAAAATGGAGGCGCGCGCGGTGAGCCTTGCCGTCTCGGCGCGCTCCAAAGGCGCGTTCCTCACGCCGGAGCTGCTCGCAATCCCCGAGGGGACGCTGACGGAATACATGAAAGCGGAAGGGCTTGCGGCCTACCGCCATATGGTGGAGGACATCTGCCGCGCCCGCGCGCACACGCTCGACGAGAAGGGTGAGACGATGCTCGCCCGCCTCGGGGACGCCGTTAGGACGCCGGACAATGCCTTCACGATGCTTTCGAGCGTGGATATGACCTTCCCCGACATCGAAAACGAAAAGGGCGATAAGGCCGCGCTTACCCACGCGAGCTTCGGCGTCTACCGCGAGAGCGCGGTTAGAAGCGTACGAAAAGAAGCGTTCGAGAAATACTTCGGCGAATATAAGAGGTTCGTCAATACCATATCCGCGCTCTACGCGGGCAGCGTCAAGTTCGATTGCTACGACGCGTCGACCCGCGGCTACGGGAGCGCGTGCGAGGCGGCGCTGTTTCGGAGTAACGTGCCCGTCTCCGTGCTGGACAGCCTGACTGAGGCCATCCACGCGCGCCTCGGGACGATGAAGCGGTACCTTTCCGTGCGAAAGCAGGCGCTCGGCCTCGACGAATTGCACATGTACGACCTCTACTGCCCGCTGCTGCCCGAGGTGGACTTCAACATCGGCTTCGAGGCGAGCAAGGCGCTCGTAAAAAAGGCGCTCGCGCCGCTGGGCGAGGAATACGGAAAGCTTCTCGAGTGCGCGTATTCCGAGCGCTGGATCGACGTCTATGAAAACCGCGGCAAGACCACCGGGGCCTTCTCCTGTGGCGTGTACGGCGTGCATCCGTACGTTCTTTTGAATTTCGCCGGCAAGTTCGACGACGCCTTCACCCTCGCGCACGAGCTGGGTCACGCCATGCACTCGTATAAATCAGGCGAGGCGCAGGATTACGCCAACCACGATTACCACATCCTCGTCGCGGAGGTGGCTTCGACCGTCAACGAGGTGCTGCTGTGCAAGTATCTGCTTGCCAACGAAACCGACCCCGCGCGCCGCGCGTATGTGCTGAACCATTTCCTGGAGGGGTTTCGTACGACGGTGTTCCGTCAGACGCTCTTCGCCGAGTTCGAAAGAAAGGCGCACGGGATGCACGAGGCGGGCGAACCGCTCACGGCCGAGGGGCTCAGCGCGCTCTACCGCTCCCTCAACGAACTTTATTACGAAGGCGCGGTCGTGGACGAGTTCCAGAATGTCGAGTGGGCGCGCATCCCGCATTTCTACCGGGCGTTCTACGTTTACCAGTATGCGACGGGCTTCTGCAGCGCGGTCGCCATCGCCGACGATATCCTGAAAACCGGTGACGCCTCGCGCTATTTGAAATTCCTCACGACGGGCGGCAGCGACTACCCGCTCGAGGAATTGAAGATCGCGGGTGTGGACCTCACGAAGCCCGAGGCGGTGCTCTCCGCTCTGGATGTGTTCGCCGAGACGCTCGCCGACTTTGAAACGCAGCTTAAGGGGGTGAAATGATGTACGCCGATGTGGATGTCAACGAAATGAAGAAATATATCCTCGACAAGTTTGCCGCCGAGGGGGACTTCTCCTTTCTTAAGGAAGGGGAACTGCCCGCGATGGTGGACGCGCTCATGGCGCTCGACGAGGAATACATGAAGGGGTCCGGCGCGGACGCGGGCGAGGTGTACGACGACGACGCGGCTTTCGAGCGCATCTTCGAGGGAATGAAGGTGCGCTTCCCCCAGTACAAGATGTATGCCATGCGCCTTGCGGAGGATTATATGGACTTCGCGGAGGAATATTTGGGCTCCGTGGGCGCCATTGAATGGGAGTAACGCGATGAAGATCACCAACATCGCCGAGCCCAAGCGCTTTTTCGCCGCGGTCAACGCCTGCCCCGGCCGCGTGGAGCTCGTTACGCAGGAGGGGGACAGGCTCAACCTCAAGTCCGCGCTGTGCCAGTACATCGCCCTGACGCAGATGTTCCAGGACGAGCGCATCACGGACGTGGAGCTTGTCGTGAGTAACCCGGCCGATTTCGACCGTCTCAGGCCCTACCTCGTCATAGAGGAATAACTTTACTGTTCTTTCGCGCCCGGCGGCTTGTTTCGCCGGGCGCGCCTGTTATATAATCGCACTATATGGATATACAAGCTGTGATTTTTGATATGGACGGCCTCATGTTCGACACGGAGCGCGTGGCGGGTGCCGGCATGATCGCGGCGCTGCGCGCGCAGGGCTTCGAGGCGGACGAAGCGACGCTCGAGAAGCTGCTCGGCATCGATTACGAGGGCACCAAACGCGCGCTCACGGAATGCTACGGGGAGGGTCTCGACTTCGACGCCGCGATTGCGGGCATGGAAAAGCATATCGACGATTGTATCGCGCGCTTCGGAACGCCCGTGAAGCTGGGGCTTTTTGAACTGCTCGCGCGGCTCGACGAAATGGGGCTTCCCCGCGCGATCGCCTCCTCCAGCCCCAGGGAGCGCATCCTGAGCAACCTCAAAGGGGCGGG
>DATMYG010000139.1:0-7228 GCA_035561055.1 Clostridia bacterium
GGCCTTCGCCACGCTCGACTGGGGGCGCGGCGTGTGGACCTACGACAACACGTGGTACTGGGGCAACGGCAACGGCATCGTCGGCGGCAAGCCCTTCGGCTTCAACATCGGCTACGGCTTCGGCGATACGAACGCTGCAAGCGAGAACCTCATCATCTACGACGGGCGCGCGCATAAGCTCTCCGAGATTCGCTTCAACATCCCGGAGGATAGCTACTTGAAGCCCTGGACATTCTCGAGCGACGACGACAGGTTCGAGATGGACTTCGTCCCCATCATCGACCGCGCCTCGCGAACGAACGCCCTCGTCATCGAGACCGACCAGCACCAGGTGTTCGGCCGCTTCACGGGCAAGGCCGTGCTCGACGACGGGCGGACGCTGGAAATGAAGGATTTCCTCGGCTTCGCGGAAAAGGTCCGCAACCGCTTCTAGGATGGAGCCCGTAACCACCGCCTGTTTTACCGGCTACCGGCCCTCGAAGCTCCCTTGGGGCGAAAATGAGGAAGATCCCCGCTGCGCCGCGCTGAAATTCAGGCTTGTCGAGGATATCGTCGCGGCCTACGCGCGGGGTTACCGCACGTTCGTCTCGGGCATGGCGCTGGGCGTGGACACCTATGCGGCGGAGGCCGTGCTCGCGCTGTGCAAAGTGCTCGGGGATATGGAGCTCGTCTGCGCCATCCCGTTCCCCGCGTACGCGATGACGCTGCCGCGCGCGCACCGCGAGCGGTACGAGGCCATCATACTCGGCTGCGCGCGCTGCGCGGTCTGTTCCGAAAAAAGCGGTTCTGCCAGCATGGCGCTGCGCAACCGTTACATGGTCGAAAACAGCTCGCTCGTCATCGCGGTGTACGATGGAAAGCAGGGGGGCACGCGCAACACCGTGACCCTCGCCCAAAGTCTGGGGCGGGACGTATGGCTCGTTCCCCCCGAATAACAATCAGGAGTTTGGCACTATGCCTGTCATATCGGTACACGACCTTAGAAAGGTGTTCGTCGAACGCGTTCTGTTCGACGGCGTAAGCTTTGAAATCAACGAAAGGGATCGCGTGGGGCTCGTGGGCGTCAACGGCTGCGGGAAGACCACGCTGTTCCGTATGCTCGCCGGACAGGAAGCGCCCGACGGCGGCAGCGTCTACAGGAGCCGCAGCGCGCGCGTTATGACCATGGAACAGACGGTCGTCGAGGCGGAGCGTACCGTCTACGAGCAGACGCTGCGCGCGTTTCAGCCGCTCATCGACGCGGAGGCAGAGCTGGAGGGGATGAACGCGCGGCTCTCGCAGGCCGCGGGCGCACAGCTCGACCAGCTGATCCTTCGCCAGCACGAATTGCGCGAACGGTTCGAGTACGACGGCGGACTCACCTACAGGAGCCGCACGCGCGCGGCGCTGCTCGGCCTGGGCTTTGCGGAGGCGGAGCTCGATAAGCCCCTGTCGAAAATGAGCGGCGGGCAGCGCAACAAGGCGCAGCTTGCCGGGGTGCTGCTCTCGGGAGCAGAGCTTCTCTTGCTCGACGAGCCGACCAACCACCTCGACCTCGACGCCATCCAATGGCTCGAGGAGTTCCTCAGGGGCTATTCCGGCGCGTTCATGGTCGTGTCGCACGACAGGTATTTTCTCGACCATGTGACCGCCCGGACGATGGAAATCAGGAACACACGCTTCTATGTCAGCGAGGGCAACTACTCGCGCCACGCGGAGTTTATGGCGGACGAGCAGGAGTCCCTTCGCCGCAAGTACGCGCGCACGCAGAAGGAAATCGCGCGCATCGAGCGCATCGTCGAGCAGCAGCGCCGCTGGGGGCAGGAGCACAATTTCATCACCGCGGCGTCCAAGCAGAAGCAGGCGGACAAACTTCGCGCCACGCTCGTGGCCCCCGAGAAGGAAACGGCCTCCATCCGCTTCCATTTCCACGCGGGGGCGGTGAGCGGCAACGACGTCGCCGTGGCCAGGAACCTTTCGAAATCCTATGGCGGGAAACGGGTGTTCCATAACACGAGCCTCCTTTTGAAAAAGGGCGAGCGCGCGTTCCTGCTCGGCTCCAACGGCTGCGGCAAGACCACGCTGCTACGGATCCTGCTTCGCAAGGAGCGCCCGGATTCCGGCGAATGCTGGCTCGGCGCGAACGTGCAGCCCGGCTATTACGAGCAGAACCTCGCCGTAACGCACCCGGAATACACCCCTCTCGAGGAGGTGCGCGAACTCTATCCCCGCATGACTGACACGGACATTCGAAGCGCGCTGGGCGCGTTCCTCTTCCGCGGGGACGACGTGTTTAAAAAGATGGGCCTCCTCTCCGGCGGCGAGAAGGCGCGCGTGCAGCTTTTGAAGCTTATGCTATCGGGCGCGAACTTCCTCGTGCTCGATGAGCCGACCAACCACCTCGACATCGCCTCCCGCGAGGCGCTCGAGGCCGCGCTCGAGGATTACGAGGGGACGATGCTCATCGTCACGCACGACCGCTACCTTGTGGAGCGGCTCGCAGACCGCGTGCTGGAGATGGGGGAAGATGGCATCGAGGAGTACCTCGGCGGGTACGAGGACTACCTCGAAGAGAAGGCCGCCCGCCACGCGCAGGGCGACACGCCGAAGGAAACGAACCGCTCCGCCTTTGCGGAGGATTACCGGCAGAAGAAGGAACGCCAGAGCGCGCTCAACCGCGCCGCGGGCGAGGCGAGAAGGGCCGAGGAGCGCGTGGCCGGGTGCGAAGCCGAGCTCGCCCGCATGGAGGAAAAGCTCGCCGAGCCTTCCGTTGCCACGGACTACGTCAAGGCGGGCGAGGCCAGCGCGGCGCTGGAAAAAAAGCGTGCGGAGCTGGATAAGCTGTATCGGGAGTGGGAGGAAGCGCAGAAAACGCTGGACGAGTTGAACGAGAATAACTGATAAAAACGACGGCCTCCGCTTAAAGCGAAGGCCGTATCGAATCACAGGTGATTGTCAATTGCTCCCGTCAATCCACATCCTCGTATACTTTTTCCGGCGGATGGTCGAGCTGGAAGGGGTCCTTCAGGATGGATTTGATGAGCTTGAACGCGCTTGAATAATAGAACCCGTCGCAGATGCGCTCGTCCGTAACCCAGGTATAGGTGATGTAGCGGCGCTCGGTCACGCTGCCATCTGGCAGAAGCTCCGTGCGCCGCTGTTTCGCGCCGAAGGAGCAAAAAATCGGGACGTTGCCGAAGTCGTACAGGTGGTGGAACACGGGGGGTATGCCCAGGGAACCCATAGAGGTGATAAACATGGAGCCGTGGAAGGGGCTCAAATCCGTCAGGGATTTCGGGACAAGGCCGAAGTAATCGAGGAGCTTGAGGAACCACACGGCGAATTTGAGCACGAGGCCGGGAATTTTGTTGAAGAACTTCGCGAGGTTGTCGAAGCCCTCGTTGGCGGAGTTGCGTGATGCTTCGATTTCCTTGGTCATCAGGTTGTAGATGTCCGTCGCCGTGGCGTCGCGCTCGGGGCGGATTTTGATGATGGTCTCCGCGCCCTCGGTAGTCATCTCGACCTTGACGGCCATGTTGATCTCGACGTTGAAGCGCTGGTAGACCTTCTGCCCCGAGATGAAGCGGTTGCCAGCGGGCTTCTGGGAGATGCAGCGCACATAGGCCGCGATGAGCACGTGCATAATGCCGAAGCCAGTGAGCCCCTCGTCCTTGCGCTTGTGGCGGATGTAGCGCTCGATCTCGTCGATGTCGACGCTGTCGATAAAGTAGTTCGACGCGCCGCTGCGGTTTACCATGATGTACGAGGAAACCCGCGTAATCGGGTCGAGGGAGCGCAGCTTGCGCCCGTCCTTTCGATCGCCCCATCTGCGACGGTATTTTTCCATGATGCTCTCCTAAATAATATCGAAATAAGTCCGGATAACGTATCAAATATTGTACTATTCCGCAATCGGGCCTGTCAATGCCGGCCACCCGCGCAAAGCGGCGGGTGGCCGGCGCATATTCAGTCTTCCTCGCGTCCGAGCCTTTGCTTGAAAAGCCCGAACACGGTTTGGAGCAGCGCTTCGTCCGAGATGCCCTCGAAGTACTCCTCCTCCGGCGTGTCGCCGCCGAGCACCTCGAGTATGGTCACCTCGTCGCCCTCGTCCAGCCCGCCCGAGGGCAGCAGCACGGCGAAATTGCGCCCTTCGTACGGCACCACGTCGAGTATTTCGAAGAGGAGCTCGTTCCCCTCGCCGTCCACGAGGGAGATGACGTCGCTTGCTCCCTGTTCCATCTTATGCCTTTCCGTCGCAGCCAAGGACGCTGACCAACTTGTGCGCGACCATGCCCTTGATGGCCTCGCGCGCGGGCTTGAGGTACTGGCGCGGATCGAAATCCGCGGGATGTTCCGCGAAGTACTTGCGGATGGTACCGGTCATCGCGAGGCGCAGATCGGAGTCGATGTTGATCTTGCACACGGCCATGCTGGCGGCCTTTCTCAGCATGTCTTCGGGGATGCCCACGGCGTCCGGCATGCTGCCGCCGTTCTCGTTGATCATTTTGACGAACTCGGGCATGACGGAGCTCGCCCCATGCAGCACGATGGGAAAGCCGGGCAGACGCTTTTGGATCTCCTCGAGGATGTCAAAGCGAAGCTGCGGCTTGGTGCCGGGCTTAAATTTATAGGCGCCGTGGCTCGTGCCTATGGCAATGGCGAGGGAATCGACTCCCGTGCGGGTCACGAAGTCATATACCTGGTCGGGGTCGGTGTAGCTGCCCTTGCCGGCCTCCACCTTGACCTCGTCCTCCACGCCCTCGAGGCGGCCGAGCTCGCCCTCGACGACCGCACCCTTCGCGTGCGCGTATTCGACGACCTTCGCCGTGAGCGAGACGTTCTCCTCATAGGGGTGGTGGCTGCCGTCGATCATCACGCTCGTGAAGCCGCCGTCCACGCAGCTCTTGCACAGCTCGAACGTGTCGCCGTGGTCGAGGTGCAGGCAGATGGGAAGATTGGTCTCGATGATCGCGGCCTCGACCAGCTTCATGAGGTACGTGTGGTTGGCGTACTTGCGCGCGCCGGAGCTCACCTGGAGGATCAGAGGGGCGCGCAACTCCCTGGCGGCCTCGGTGATGCCCTGTATGATCTCCATATTGTTGACGTTAAACGCGCCTATGGCATAGCCGCCCGCGTAGGCTTTTTTAAACATGTCGGTCGAGGTGACAAGTGGCATAATATTTATCTCCTTTAATTTTATTTTCAGCCATCATTATATCCCATATACTCCCGGAATCCAATATGGGCAAGCCGATATTTGCCGCGCGATATTGTAGAAAAGGAAAATGATGGGTATAATGAGACGGAAACCAATCAACGTTAAAGGAAGGACGTTATGGCAAAAACGCTTTCGCTCATCGTGCCCGTGTTCAACGAGGAGGAAGCCATAGACGCCTCGTTCGCGCGCATGTACGCCGCCATGTCGGCGCTCCCCTACGAGTTTGAGATCGTCTACATCAACGATGGCAGCAGGGATTCCACCATGGCGCATCTCCGCGCCATCGCCAAGGCGAATGAAAACGTGCGTGTGATCTCCTTTTCAAGGAACTTCGGCCACCAGCTCGCCGTGACCGCGGGTATGGACGAGGCGCGTGGCGACGCGCTCGTCGTCATCGACGCGGACCTGCAGGATCCCCCGGAGGTCATCGGGGAACTCGTTAAGGCCTGGGAGAACGGCGCGGACATCGCCTACGGCAAGCGCCTCAAAAGGGAAGGGGAAACCTTCCTCAAAAAGTTCACGGCGTTTTGCTATTACAGGTTGCTCAACGCCATGAGCGCGTATCCGATTCCGCTCGACACGGGCGATTTCCGCCTGCTGGATCGTAAAGTCGCGGACGTGTTTTTGAGGATGCGCGAACACAACCGCTTCCTTCGCGGCATGAGCGGGTGGATGGGCTTCAACGCCGTTCCGGTCGAGTATGTGCGCCACGAGCGCGTTGCGGGCAGCACGAAGTACACGCTTAAAAAGATGCTCAAGCTCGCCTTCGACGGCATCCTCGGCTTCTCGTATCGGCCGCTGTCCATCGCCGGCACCGTCGGGGCCGTCGTAACCGCGCTGTCGCTTCTGGGCTTCCTCGCCCTGATCGTGTGCGCGGCGACGGTGGGCGCCGCCCCGTGGCTCTGGGGTCTGTGCGGCCTCGCGCTACTCGACGGGCTCCTTTTCATCGGCATGGGCGTGCAGGGCGCGTATCTCAACAGGATCTACGACGAGGTGCGGGGCAGGCCCCTCTACGTCGTCGCGGAAAAGCTCAACAGTGCAGATAAGGAGTGATGGAATATGGTCGATCCCCGCGTAAAAACCCTCGCGAAAAACCTTGTTAACTTTTCCTGCCGGATACAGCCGGGCGAAGGCGTGCTGATCGAAGCGTACGACGGCTGTTATGAGCTCGTAGAGGAGCTCGTGCGCGAAGCCTACGCCGCAGGAGGATTGCCGCACGTGTGGCTGCGCAATTCCCGCGTCAACCGCGCGCTCGCCATGGGCTGCGCGCGCGAGCAGCTCGAGCTCGATGCGAAGGCGGACGGCCTAATCATGGAGAATATGAAGGCCTACATCGGTGTGCGCGGCAGCTACAACACGGCGGAAAACAAGGACGTACCCCCGGAGAAGAACCAGCTGCGCGGCAGCGCGTATAGCGAGCCTGTGCACGGCAAGATCCGCGTGCCCAAAACCAAGTGGTGCGTGCTGCGCTACCCCTCGCCTTCGATGGCGCAGGCGGCCAACATGAGCACCGAGGCGTTCGAGAATTATTACTTTAACGTCTGCTGCCTTGATTATTCCAAAATGGATAAAGCTATGGACCCGCTGGTCGCCTTGATGGAACGGACCGATAAGGTTCACATCGTCGGCCCGGGAACAGACCTCACGTTTTCCATCAAGGGCTTGCCCGCCATCAAATGCGCGGGCGAAATGAACATCCCGGACGGAGAGGTCTTCTCCGCCCCGGTCGCGGGCAGTATCAACGGGCGCATTACGTTCAATACCCCCGCGCTCTTCGAGGGTTTCACCTACGAGAACGTATGCCTGACCTACCGGGACGGCCGCCTCGTGGACGCCACGGCGAACGACACCGAGCGCGTAAGGTCGGTGTTCGAGCGGGACGAGGGCGCTAAGGCCGTGGGTGAGTTCGCCATCGGCGTCAACCCCTACGTTACCTCGCCCATGAAGGATACGCTGTTCGATGAAAAGATCGCCGGGTCCTTCCACTTTACGCCCGGCGCATGCTACGACGAGTGCGACAACGGCAATAAG
>DATMYG010000140.1:0-4562 GCA_035561055.1 Clostridia bacterium
CCCCCGCCTGCGCGAAGCAGCACATTTCCCCCGCCCTCGTTGTGCTTGATGGCATTGTCGATGAGCGCGATGAGCACCTGCTCCGTCCGGTCGGGATTGCCGTATGCTTCGGGGCAGTCCCCGGGCAGCTCCAGATCGATCGAGAAGCCCCGCTCGGAAGCGATTTTTCCATAGCGCCCGGCGACGTCCAAAAGAAGTTCGTCTACCTTCATCCTCTGCTTTGTCAGCGCCACGGCGCCGGACTGCAGCCGGGAAAGCTCGAGCAGGTCGTCGATCAGGCGCGAAAGGCGGATGGTTTCCTTTTGAATGTAGCCGTAATAGCGCAGCCGGTCCTGATCCTTTTTCACAAGGCCGTCGCAGAGCGCGTCGGAAAGGCTGCGTATGGAGGCAAGCGGCGTGCGCAGTTCGTGTGAAACGTTGGCGACATAGTCGCGGCGCGTCTGCTCGAGGCGCGCGGCCTCGGTTACATCCTGCACGAGAATCAGCGCCCCCTCGATCGCGCCGGTGTCGTCCCTTAGGGCGTTCAACGTGAAGCGAAGCGTCCTGTCCCTTCGCGCGCGCTCGACGACGACCGTCTCCTCCTTCCCGGCGAGCACCTTGCCGATTTCGGGCGCGATGGAGCCATATAGCCCCCCTTCCTCGGGGCGCGCACGCTCCCCGCCCATCAGCGTCAGCGCCGCCGGGTTAAATTGCATGACCTCGCCGCCGCTGTTGACGGCAACGACCCCTTCGCCGAGGCCGTAGAGTACGGACCTCAAGCGGTTGCGTTCGAAGGTCAGCTCGCCGATGGTTGCCGAGAGCGCGCCGGACAAGAGGTTGAGCGAATGGCCGAGCTGGGCGATCTCGTCGCCCCCTTTCTCCCCAGCCTTGATGGTGAAGTTACCCTGCGCCATCGCGAGCGCGGCCGCGTTCATGGTTTCGAGCGGCCCCGTGAGCTTTCTGGAAGCGAAATACGAAGGCAGTATCATGATGACCATCGAGAGCAGCATTGCGATGATCAGGGCCCATAGAAGGGAGCCGAGCGTCGCGCTGAGCTCCTGCAAGGGCTTGACGAGGAACGCCGCGCCGATGACGGCGCCGTAGATGTCAAACACGGGCGCGCCGACGATGACGCCCGAGCCTTTCTTGAGCGTGAATGCGCTCAGGGGCTGACCTTCGAGCACCTCGGGAAGGCGCTTCTCGATTAGCTGCGTGTTGTTTTCGATATCCCCGTGCGTCGAGTAGATGACGAGCTGACCGCTCGCGCTATAGACGTACAGCTCCGCATCCCAGATCCTGCGGTCGGAATTGATCGTCGCCTCATATTCCTGCTGGGAAATGAAGCCCTGAAAAAATTCACCCGTCCGGTCGGCAAGGAAGTACGCGCGCGGCAGCAGCTCTTCAAGCTTGATCTCCGCGTACGCTTTCGTTCCGGTTACCCGAAAAACGAGCGCCGTCAATACGGCGCTGAGTATGAGCGTCACCAATATCAGCGCAAGGGTCTTCTTAAGCAGAGAATTCATGCCTTCCCCGCCTCGAATTTATAGCCGATGCCGTACACGGTCTTGATGGACCAGTTCACACCCTCCTGCGGGAGCTTTTGGCGGATGCGCTTGATCTGCGTATCCACGGCGCGCGTGTCGCCGAAAAAGTCGTTGTAGCCCCAGACCTGCGAGAGGATCTGCTCCCGCTCGAACACCCGCCCGGGATGAGATGCCAGAAGCTGGAATATCTCTACCTCCTTGGGCGTGAAGGGGATCTTTTTGCCCTTGACGAGCACATCGTAGCTGTTGATGTTGATCTCGAGGTCGTCGAACCTGAGCACCTTCTGCGGCTGCTCGCGCGCGGCCGTAAAACGCCTGAGCACCGCCTTGATGCGCGCGACAACCTCCCTCGCGCTGTAGGGCTTAACGATATAGTCGTCCGCGCCGAGCTCCAGTCCGAGGATACGGTCGATCTCCTCGCCCTTGGCGGTGAGCATGATGATGGGCACGCGGCTTGCCGCGCGGATCTCCCGGCACACGTCTATGCCGGATTTTTTGGGCATCATGATGTCGAGGATGATGAGGTCCGGCTTGACGGAAGCAAACTTCGTGAGCGCGTCCTCCCCGTCCATCGCGGAGGCGTGCTCGAAACCTTCGTTTTCCAGATAGACGCCGAGCGTTTCATGCAATATTGGCTGATCGTCGCAGATCAGTATCTTCCAAGCAGCCATAAATCCCCACCCCCGCCTTAGCTTCTAGGGCGATTATAGTATGCCCGCCGACAGCTTTCAAGCCGTTTACGGGTTTTGTCATAATTGTACCGATTCCGGCCTCATTCCCGCCAAAAATAACAAAAAGCGGGCGTCCGCCCGCTTCATTCACCAAGTACTTTAAAGTCACTTTTTTGACATTCAGTCTTCGTCCTCATATTCGGGGAGCACGGCGTTATGGTAGATTTCCTGCACGTCGTCGTTGTCCTCGAAGCGCTCAATCATCTTTTCCACCTTCTCGGCAAGCTCGGGGTCCTTCGCGTCCACGGTGGTTTGCGGGATCATCGAAATCTCCGCGGAAAGGAAAGAATAGTCCGCCGCCTCAAGCGCCTCGCGCACGGCGGTAAAATCGTTCGCCCCGGTATAGATCTCGTAGGCGTCCTCGAGGGGGACGAAATCCTCCGCGCCCGCGTCGAGCGCCGTCATCATCAGCGCGTCCTCGTCAACCGATACGCTCTTCTCGACGACGATGAGCCCGCGTTTATTGAACATCCACGACACGCAGCCGGAAGCGCCCAGCGCGCCGCCGCTCTTGTCGAACAGGTGCCGCACCTCGGCGGCGGTGCGGTTGCGGTTATCGGTCACAACCTCCACGATCAGCGCGATGCCGTTGGGGCCGTAGCCCTCGTAAGTGATCTCCTCGTAATTGACGCTGCCCATCTCGCCCGCGGCCTTCTTGACGGAGCGCGCGATGTTGTCGTTGGGCATGTTGGCGGCCTTGGCCTTGGCGATAACGTCGCGCAGCTTGGAGTTGTTGTTGGGGTCGCCGCCGCCTTCCTTGACCGCGATTGCGATCTCACGGCCGATCTTGGTAAAGATCTTGCCGCGCTGCGAGTCCGTCTTTTCTTTCTTATTCTTGATGTTCGCCCACTTGGAATGTCCTGACATGAACCTTCCCCTCCGAATCAGATTAACGATTGATTATAGCATTACAGGCCCTGCCATACAAGCCTTGCGGCTCACTTTTCGGCGCCCAGTTCCTCGAGCTTCGCCTTGATGGCTTTCATATCCGCCCAGGCTTCGGCTTTTTTCGACTCGTCCCGCAATAGCGCCGCAGGATGGTATGTCGCCAGCATCCATATACCCTTCTTGCAGCGCCAAACGCCGCGGTCGCGCGTGATACGGATCTCCTCGTCGAAGATGAAGCGCGCGGCGGTCCTTCCCAGGCACACGATGATCTTGGGCCGCACGAGCGCTACCTGCGCGCGCAAATACGGCAGGCACGCGTGCGCCTCGTCGTCCACGGGCGTACGGTTTCCTGGCGGGCGGCACTTGACGATGTTGGCGATATACACATTTGTCCTGTCCAGATCGACTGCGGCGAGCATTTTATCGAGCAGCTGTCCTGCGGCGCCGACGAACGGAAGCCCCTGCAGGTCCTCGTCTCTGCCCGGGCCTTCGCCTACGAACATCACCGCAGCGTTCGGGTTACCCACGCCAACGACGACGTTGTTGCGGGTTTTCGACAGCCCGCATTCCTCGCAGGCCGCCAGGGTATTATACAATTCTCCCCAATCGTAGCGGGTCACGCCTTACCTCCGTCAGATATGGGCCTCGAGGAAAGAGAGGATATCCTGATAGACCTGCTCCTTCCCGGTTTCGTTGTGTATTTCGTGCCGCATCCCCTCATAGAGGATCAGCTTTACGTCGTGGCCGGTCGAGGTGAGCGCCTTTTCGACCTCCCTCGGCCCCTTTCCCATCGCACCGACGGGGTCCAGCATGCCCGCGATGAGGAGAACGGGCTTCATGGGAACCTTCTTCGCCCAGTCCTTCGCGCCGATCTCGACGAGTCCGTCAAACATGTCGCGGAAGCCGCCCGCGGTGAAAGCGTAACCGCACTCCTCATCCGCGACGTAGCCGTCGACGTTCGCTTCGTTGACGGAGAGCCAGTCGAACTTCGTGCGGTTCGGGCGGAACGCCTTGTTGTACGTGCCGAACAAGAAATCGCTGAGCGCCTTGCTCTGCGCCGTCGCGCCCTTGTTTTTGATTTCCGCCTTTACGATGAGCCTCCCGAGCGGGACCGCCGGATTGCTGCCCTCGGTGCCGCAGAAGATGAAGCCGTCCATATCCTCGCCGCAGCGCGCGGCGTAGGTGCGCGCGAGGAAGGAGCCCATGCTGTGCCCGAAGAGGAAATACGGCACATCGTCATAAACCTGCTTTATGGAGCGATACAGTGCGTGGATGTCCTCGACGAGCGCGCCCCAGCCGTCCTTCTCGCCGAAATAGCCCTTCGCGCCGCTCGACTCCCGGCTTTTGCCGTGGGATGCAATGTCCGCTCCCACGACGAGAATGCCGTTTCGTGCAAAGAATCTTGCAAAATCATCGTACC
>DATMYG010000141.1:0-6708 GCA_035561055.1 Clostridia bacterium
GCACAATCTCGGCCGCGTCGGCTTTCTCCTCGCAGAAGGGGGCCATTCTCATGACGCCGGGGCGCACCGTCGCCATCGCGGGACGGAAGCGCGGGCAGATGATGGAGGCCATCAGGTGGCCGCCGAACGCCGGGCGGGTCATCTTGAGGTTGCGGTCGTTGAGATCGACGCTCATATTATCCACGTCGAGCGTGGAGTTCTGGCGCAGGAATTCGAGGTATTTTGGCACGTCCACGTCGAGATGCGTGCAGTCCGCGCACAGGCCCGTGTGCAGGCGCGCCGCGCAGCGCGGCCCGAGGTCGCGCCCGATGGTGGACGCGCCGATGAGGAACACCTCCGGCTTATACTCGCGTATCGCGTCGCAGACGACCTTGGCGTAGGCGTCGGTCGTGTAGGTTTTAAGAAGCGGATGCTCGCACAGTATGACCTTGTCCGCGCCATACCCGGCGAGCTCGCGGCAGAGGCACTCGACCCCGTCGCCAAGGAGGAGCGCGCCGAGCTGTACGCCCAGCTCGTCAGCGAGCTTTCGCCCCTCGGAAATCAACTCGAAATCCGTGGGCATGAGCTTGCCCTCGCGCTGCTCGCAGAACACCCATACGTCCTTGAAGGCCTCTATATCCATGCTGTTGAAAGCCATAATTCTTCCCTCCCCGATCAGATGATGTGCTTGGCTGCGAGGATGCCGGCAAGTTTCTCGCAGTCCGCCCTGTCCGCGCCCTCGAGCATCATGCCCACGCCCTTGGGCGGCGGCGTGAAAGACTTGAAGATGTTCGTGGGCGAGCCCTTCAGGCCGATGGTGGTCGGATCGATCAGGGGTTCTTCCTTGAGCGCCTCGTAGTCGAACACGGTGACGGGTTTCTTATAGCAGGTGAAGATGCCCGCCACGCTCATGTAGCGCGGGGCGTTAAGCTCCTTGATGCAGGTGACAAGGCACGGCGTCTTAACCCTGACGGTCATATATCCGTCCTCGAGCATGCGGCGGACGGTGAGCGCGTCGCCGTCCTTCTTGAGCTCTGCGCAGTAGGTGACTTGCGCAAGGCCCAGCTTTTCGGCGATCTGCGGGCCGACCTGGGCAGTGTCCCCGTCGATGGCCTGGCGGCCGCAGAGGACGATGTCATCCGGCTCCAGGCCCATTTTGTGGATGGCGGCGGCGATGATCTGGCTCGTGGCGTAGGTGTCCGAGCCGCCGAACTCGCGCCCGGAAATGAGCACGCCCTCGTCCGCGCCCATGGCGATGAGCTGTCTTAGCATTTTCATCGCGGGCGGCGGGCCCATCGTGACCACGACGACCTTGCAGCCGGTTTCGTCTTTGAGTTTGAGTGCCGCCTCGACGGCGTTCATATCGTCCGGATTGGTAATGGTGGGCATGGAGGCACGGTTGAGCGTGCCGTCCGGATTGACCGCCACCTTGCCGGAAGTATCTGGCACCTGTTTGACACAAACGATGATCTTCATGTCGGCCTCCTCACTTGACGCCGAGGTTGGCGGCGATGACCATGCGCTGCACCTCGCTCGTGCCTTCGTAAATCTCTGTGATCTTCGCGTCGCGCATCATGCGCTCCACGGGATATTCGCGCGTATAGCCGTACCCGCCAAAGAGCTGCACGGCCCTGCGGGTGACATCGCTGGCCGCCTCCGCGGCGAAGAGCTTGGCCATGGAAGCCTCCATGGAATAGCCTTCCCCCTGCTTGCCCGCGGCGACGGCGTCCTGATACGCCTGCTTCTTCATCGCGGCGGCATAGACGAGGTGCTGCGCGGCCTGCATGCGCGTGTGCATATCCGCAAGCTGGAACTGCGTGTTTTGAAATTCGCCGATGCGCTTGCCGAACTGCTTCCTCTCGCGCACGTACTTGATCGTTTCCTCCACCGCGCCCTCGCCGATGCCCAGCGCCTGCGCTGCGATGCCGATGCGGCCGCCGTCGAGCGTCTTCATGGCGACGGGGAAGCCCTTCCCCTCCTTGCCCAGCAGATTCTCGGCGGGGACGATGCAGTTCTCCATGACCAGCTCGCACGTCGCGCTGCCGCGGATGCCCATTTTCTTTTCCTTTTTGCCCACGGAGAAGCCGGGGAAGGTCTTTTCCACAATGAAGGCGCTGATGCCCCGGGTGCCCTGCGTCTTATCCGTCATGGCGAAGATGATGTACACGTCGGCGTAGCCTGCGTTGGTGATGAAGATCTTCGTGCCGTTTAGCACATAATAGTCGCCCTCGCGCACGGCGATGGTCTGCTGGCCGGAGGCGTCCGTGCCCGCGTCCGCCTCGGTAAGGCCAAACGCGCCGAGCCACTCGCCCGAAAGGAGCTTGGGCAAGTACTTCATCCTCTGCTCCTCTGTGCCCTGCTCGAAGATGGGCGCGCAGCAGAGCGACGTGTGCGCCGAGACGATAACGCCGGTCGTGCCGCAGACCTTGGAGAGCTCTTCGACCGCCATCGCGTAAGCGAGCGCATCCCCGCCCGCCCCGCCGTATTTCGCCGGAAAGGGAATGCCCATGAAGCCGTAACGCGCGAGTTTCTCCACGGTTTCCGCAGGAAAACGCTCCTGCTCGTCGATCTCCTCGGCGAGCGGCTTCACTTCGTTTTCGGCGAACTTCCGGTACATGTCCCGAAGCATCTCATGCTCCGCCGACAGATTGAAATCCATGTCCCTGATCTCCTTTATGATATTGCCAAACGCTTTCGCGCTTCGTTTCCCTAAAAAGTCCGGAAACCATCAAGGGGCCGAAGCCCCTTGATCCCCATTCCGGTTTTTTTCAAGGCGCTCCGCCGCATAACGGCGGCCTAATAATCGTATACCCCGCGGCCGGTCTTCCTGCCGAGCCTGCCCGCGCGTACGAGCTGGCGGAGCTTCGCGTGCGGCCTGTACTTATCTTCCCCCGTTTCGGAGAAGATCGTTTCCATGATGGAGAGCACCACGTCCAGGCCGATCAGATCGGCGAGTTCAAGCGGCCCCATCGGATGGTTGCAGCCGAGCTTCATGGCGGCGTCGATGTCACGGGGCGACGCCACGCCTTCCGCCCAGACCCCGATGGCCTCGTTGAGCATGGGGATGAGAAGGCGGTTCACGACGAAGCCGGGCGCCTCGTTGACTTCCACGGGCGTCTTGCCGATGGCGGCGGCCTCTTCTGCCACCTTCGCAAACACCTCGTCGGATGTGAACGCCGAGCGGATGACCTCCACCAGCTTCATGACGGTCGCGGGGTTGAAAAAGTGCATGCCCACGACCCGCTCGGGGTTGGCCGCGCCCGCCGCGATCTGGGTAATGGAGATGGAGCTCGTATTGCTCGCAAGCACCGCGTCCGGCGCCGTAATCTTCGAAAGCGCGGCGAACAGCTCCGCCTTGACCTCGAGCCGCTCGACGACGGCCTCCACGACGAGTCCGGCGGGAGAGCAATCGGCAAGCTCCGTGGTAAAGCTCATGTTGGCGAGGATCTTCTGTTTATCCTCCGGCGCAAGCTTGCCCTTTGCCTCGCGCTTGTCGAGCGAGGAGACAAGGCGCGCCTTCGCGGAATCGATGATGGCGTCGGTCATGTCGCGCACGACGACTTTCCTTCCGGCGAGCGCGAAGCACTGGGCGATTTCGAGGCCCATCGTGCCCGCGCCGATGACTGCTACCGTTTTAAACATATCAGACTCCTTTAAACTCGTCCCTGGGTTTCTTCTCAAGGAAAGCCTTCATCGCCATGCGCTGGTCGACCGTCCCGAAGCAGGAGGAAAACAGCTGTATTTCATAGTTTAAATCATTTGTTAAAAATCTGTCAACCCCTGTACTGATGGCAATTTTGCTCGAACGCACCGCGATAGGCGCGTTTTTCGCGATCGCCTGCGCCAGCTCCATGGCGGCGTCCATCAATTTATCCAGCGGATACACCTCGCTGACAAGACCCATGCGCAGCGCGGCTTCCGCCGTGATGGGTACGCCCTTGAGCACGAGCAGCATGGCATTCGACGTGCCGACCGCGCGCGGCAGCCTTTGCGTGCCGCCGAAGCCCGGCGTAATGCCCAGCGTGACCTCGGGCTGGCCGAGTTTGGTGCCTTCGGCGGCGATGCGGATGTCGCAGCACAGCGCGAGTTCAAGCCCTCCGCCCAGCGCGAAGCCGTTGATGGCGGCGATGACGGGGATGTGCAGGTTGTCGAGCTTTCCGAAGGCGCGGTGCCCGGCCTCCGCGAACGCGGCGGCCTCCGGGCGGGTGAGGTTCATCATTTCGGAAATATCCGCCCCGGCGACGAACGCCTTGCCCGCGCCCGTAACGACGAGCACCCTGATTTCGGGATCCTGCTCTACCTGGACGGCGGCGCGTTCAATCTCGCCGAGCATCGCGGTGTTGAGCGCGTTGTACGCATCCGGCCTGTTGAGCGTAAGGATGCCGACGTTGCCGCGTTTTTCAAGGATTACGTGCTGCATTGTTTTTTCCCCTTCCTCTCTTAGCCAGTTCGGTAACGGCGAAGGAAGCGACGTCGTCGGCGTACTTCTGCGGCCCGAAGCCCGCATCGTACCCGAGCTCCTTTGCGAGCTCGTGCGTAATGCGCGCGCCGCCGCAGATGACGACGAAACGGTCGCGCACCCCCTCCGCCTCGAGGAGCTCGATGAGCTCCGTCAGGTTCTGGATGTGCACATCCTTCTGCGTGACGGTCTGGGAGACGAGGAGCACGTCCGCGTTGAGCTCGACCGCCTTTTTGACGAACTCCTCGTTGGGCACCTGCGCGCCGAGGTTGACCGCCTCGATCATCTCGTAGCGCTCGAGGCCGTAATGCCCCGCGAAGCCCTTGCGGTTCATGATGGCGTCGATGCCCACGGTGTGCGCGTCGGTTCCGGTGGACGCGCCGACCACGACCACCTTGCGGCCGATGTTGGCGCGGACGAACTCGTTGACCTCCTCCATCTCCATGGTATCGGTCTCCACGGCTTGCACGCGGATGCTCGTATAATCGACGCTGTGCGCGCACGAGCCGTACACGACATAAAAAGTATACTCCTTATCGAGCGGGCGCGCGAGCGCCACCGAGGGTTCCGGAATGCCCATGAGCTTGGCGAACTGCCGCGCGGCCTCCTGCCCCTTGTCGTCGTTTTTGACGGGCAGGGTGAAGCTCAGCTGCACCTTGCCGTCGTTCATCGTGTCCCCATAGGGACGAAGCTTCGTCAGGTCGAGCGTTTTGTCAAAATCGCTTTTGTGGGTATTGTACAATCCGCTGCTCATTTAAAAACGCACCCCCTTCATCAGCGCAACGAACGGGTTGAAGTAGTCCTCGTCCTTCGTCACGACCCCGTCGAGGCCCTTGCCGCCCGTGCGGGAGCGCTTGATATCCGCGAACGTGCCGCGCTCGAGCGTGCCGAACAGGCCGATGTTCTCCATGTCCCCGAGGAGCGCCGTGGCCTTTTCGAGCACCTCGTTTGCGCGCGTCTGCATGATGCCGCCTTCCTTGAAGACGAGCTCGTCGCCCAGATCGTGCATCGTGCGGAAGATGTACTGCGCGTTTTCGATGGAGAGGGCGCGGTCGCTCATGAAGGGCGTGTGGATCGCCTCGGTGAGCATGCCAAGAAGGTGCAGCTTCTGCTTGGTCAGGATCGTTACGATGTTAAACAGCGCATCCTGCACGTGCCCGCGGAAGATGTTGCCCGTCATGAACTTCGTGGGCGGCATGTACTTCAAGGGCGCGTTGGGAAAAATCTCCCGCGCCATCTCGGCCTGCGCGAGCTCGAAGAGGAAGCCGTTCTCAACGTCGGGCGAAATCTCGAACGCGTGGCCGAGGCCCATCTGCTCCTCGGGCAGGCCCGCGCAGAGCGCGAACTGCTCGTTGAGAAACTGGCTCGCGAGTACCGTGTGCGCTTCCTCCACGGCGTCCGCCGTGGTGAGGTAGTTGTCCTCGCCGGTGTTGATGATGACCCCAGCGTAGGAATTGATCACGCGCGAGAAGAACTGGTCCACAATTGTGCGCTGGGGGTTGATGTCACGGAAAAGGATGCCGTAGAGCGCGTCGTTGAGCATGACGTCGAGCCGCTCGAGCGCGCCCATTGCGGCGATCTCGGGCATGCACAGGCCCGAACAATAGTTGCACAGGCGGATGTAGCGATGTTCTTCCTCGCCCACCTCGTCGAGCGCGGCGCGCATGAGGCGGAAGTTCTCCTGCGTGGCGTAGGTGCCGCCGAAGCCCTCAGTGGTTGCGCCGTAGGGAACGTAGTCGAGCAAGGACTGCCCGGTGGTGCGGATGACGGCGATGATGTCCGCACCCTGCTTTGCCGCGGCTTTCGCCTGCACGATATCCTCGTAGATGTTGCCTGTGGCGACGATGACATAGAGGTACGGATCGGTCTTGTCGCCGAATTCCTTCAAATAGGCGCGGCGCTTGCCGACGTTCGCGCGGATGCGCGCGACGGCGGCCTCCGCGACGGGAGCCACGGCCTTGCCCGCCTCCGCGGCGGAGCGTGCCGACAGCCGGGACAGGTCGATTTCGCCGGCATCGATCCCCTCGGCGACGCCCTGCGGGCCGAGTCCCGTTTCGAGCATGGCGCGGCCGATGTGGAGCGCCGCGCCGCCCGCGAGCAGGCCTTTCTCTTTCAAATGGTCGACCACGACGTTGGGCAGCGGCACGTCCATTTCGTTGACCCCGTCGATGCCGAGCAGGCGGCAGACCGCGCGCTCGACCGTGACGGTGGTGTGAACGTCGATAAAGCGCTGCGTATCCTCGGCGATGGCCGCGGCGCTCGCGCGCGCC
>DATMYG010000142.1:0-2166 GCA_035561055.1 Clostridia bacterium
GACGCCGGGACCGATGATTTCCGTGAGGCCGTAGATATCGTACGCTTTGATGCCCAGCTGCGCCTCGATCTCGCGGCGCATTTCGTTGGTCCAGGGCTCCGCGCCGAAAATGCCGGCCTTGAGGGAGATGTCCTGCTTCGAGCAGCCGCCTTCGCGCAGCACCTCCGCGATGTGCAGCGCGTAAGAGGGGGTGGCGCACAGGATGGTGGAGCCGAAATCCTTCAAAATTGTCACCTGACGCGGCGTGTTGCCGGAGGAAACGGGCACCGTCGTCGCGCCGACTTTAAGCGCCGCGCCGTCCATGCCGAGACCGCCCGTGAAGAGGCCGTACCCATAGGAAACGTGCACGACATCCTCGGCGGTGCCGCCCGCAGCGACGAGCGCGCGCGCGCAGCAATCCGCCCAGAGATCCATGTCCCTCTTCGTGTAACCCACGACGATCTGCTTGCCCGTGGTGCCGGAGGAAGCGTGGATACGCACCACCTCCGAGAGGGGCGCGGCGAACATGCCGTAAGGATACGTGTCGCGCAGATCCTGCTTGTAGGTGAAGGGCAGCTTCGCAAGATCCTCCACGCCGTCGATGTCCGCCGGGGATACGCCCTGCGCGTCCATGCGGCTGCGGTAGTGCGGCACGCGCTCGTACACGCGCGCGACGGTCGCCCTGAGGCGCTCACCCTGCAGCGCGCGGATCGTTTCGCGGGAGGCGGTTTCGATTTCCCGCTGGTAATAGTTGCTCATGCTTCTTCTCCTTCCGATTCGGGCAGCGCGCCGCGCGCCCGTTTTTCGAGGTTGGGGGTTTCCCCGCCCCGGGTATAAAAAAACCGTCCTCTGCCAATTAGCAGAGGACGGGACTTACCGCGGTACCACCTCATATTCGCCGCAAAAACGCGGCCTCCGGATACGATCATATCCTTCGCGCTGTATCGGGCGCGCCCGTCGTTGCCTACTATGATTTCAGCAAGCCGCTCAGGAAGGAATTCGACATTCCCGCTTCTGCCGCCCTCGCACCTTACGGCGGCTCTCTGGAGAAGCATTTAAACGTCTACTGGTTTCCGTCACCGCGTTGAATATTATGGCGTCAACTTTACCACGGGGCTTCGGTTTTGTCAACAGGGGAAATCGCACCCATCGACAAAATTCTTCGAGGGATGATCAACGGGCTTCGGCCCATTGATTTGCGTTCCGGCTTTTGCGCACGCTTTTCCGCCCGGCTGCATAGGGTAGGCCAAACGCCGGGTTATGCGCGGCGAAACCGGTTTTTACACGACCCGCTCCGTCCACCCGCGCGCGTCGGGCAGCGCGCCGGTCTGGATGCCCGTGAGCGTATCGTAGAGCTTCTGCGAAAGCGCTCCCACCTGATTGCCGTTGATTTCAAAATCCTCCCCCATGTAGCAGAGCGTGCCGATGGGCGAGATGACCGCCGCCGTGCCCGTGGCGAACACCTCGTTGAGCTCCCCTTTGCGCGCGGCGTCAAAGAGCTCGTCGAGGGAAAGCCTGCGCTCGCTGACCGGAACGCCCCACTCCCGAAGGAGCGTGATGACCGAGTCGCGCGTAACGCCGGGCAGTATCGTGCCGCCCAGAGGCGCCGTGACCACCTCGTCCCCAATCTTGAAGAAGGCGTTGGACGTGCCGATCTCCTCGACATACTTGCGCTCCTTCGCGTCGAGCCAGAGGACGTCCTTGCAGTGATACCTGAGCGCTTTCTGGGATGCCTTCATGCCGCCCGCATAGTTGCCGCCGACCTTGGCGAAGCCCGTGCCGCCCTGCGCGGAGCGGATGAATTCGTCCTCCACATAGATGCGCGTGGCGGAGAGCTTGCCCATGTTGGCCGCGTAGTACGGGCCGGACGGGCAGAGTATGATCATGAAGCGGTAGTGCTTGGCGGGCAGCACGCTGAAGGATACCTCGTCGGAGATGATGAACGGCCTAACATAGAGCGAGGTGTAGGGCTCCTCCGGCACCCAGTCGATGTCCGCGCGGACCGTCGCCTTGATGGCCTCTACAAAAAGCTCTTCGTCCATGGATGGGATGCACATGCGCTCGTTCGTGCGGTTGAGGCGCTTCGCGTTCATATAGGGGCGGAACAGCTGAATGTGCCCGTCCTTTGTTTTGTACGCCTTCATGCCCTCGAACATCATCTGCGCGTAATGCAGCACGCAGCTCGCC
>DATMYG010000143.1:0-2580 GCA_035561055.1 Clostridia bacterium
TAGTTCTTGAGCAGTACCGCGCAGCCCCATTCGGCGGCATATCTGCGCGCGATATCCTCCTGCCGCGCGCCGATTTCGCGGGCGGAAATTCCCGTGAGCCGCTCCATCTCCCCGAGATGCGGCGTGAGTATGGCCCCACCGTGCAAAAGCGCGCGTTTATTCTCAATGTTAGATAGGAAGTATAGCCCGTCCGCGTCCACGACGACCGGTTTCTTCGCCGCGAGCGCGGCGCGAAGAAGCGCTTCCCTGCCTGCGCCCCTTCCGAGGCCGGGGCCTATAGCGAGGGCGGTCGCCTCGTCAACGTAAGGCTGAATGAATTCCGCCGCGCCATCATCCCAGTCCCCGCCGGGATACGCGACGCACATCGCCTCGGGCAGTACCGCCATCGCCCCCGCGACGGACGCGGGCACGATGGTTTTGAGCGTACCGATCCCGCCGCGCAACGCAGCACACGAGGCCATGACGGCCGCGCCGGATAAGCCCGGGCTCCCGGCGACGAGCAGCCCCTTGCCGTTGCCCCGCTTGGAGCAATCCCTGCGCCGCGGGGGCAAAAGTGCGGCGATATCTTCTTTTGTCAGCATGGCGGCATTCTTCACAGGCATAACATTAGCGTGATCGAAAGGAAATGTCAATCTGAAGAGACCGTTTTATCTATATATCGTCGCGTATGCTCACATCCCCCGCGCCGACGGTCGTGACCGCGCCGCCGTCGCGCGCGACCACGAGCCTGCCGAGCGCGTCGAGGGAGAGCGCCGTGCCGAAGTATTCCTCATTCGGCGCGCACACGCGCACACGGCTGCCGAGGGTGAGCGAGAGGGTTTTGTAGCTTTCCAGAAGCTCGGCGTAGCCCGCCTCGCCGCCGCAGGCTTCAAAGAGCGGTTCGCACTCGCCAAGGATGCGCGCGGCGACCTCGTTGGGGTCGCTCTCGACGCCGGTGACGGTCATAAGAGAGTCCGCCGTATCCGCGATATCCGCAGGGAAGTCCCGCTGGTTAACGTTGACGCCGATGCCCGCGACGACGAAGCCGGAAGGGTCCGCCTCAAGCAGGATGCCGCAGAGCTTCCTGCCCCCGGCAAGGATGTCGTTGGGCCACTTGATGAGCGCGTTTGCGCCGAACGAGCGCAGCGCGCGACACACGCCGAGCGCCGTCGCGATGACATAGCGCGGCGCGAACTCCAAGGCAAACGCGGGCCGCAGCAGCAGCGACATGCACAGCGCGCCTTCGCCGGAAATCCAGCTCCTGCCGCGCCTTCCCCGCCCCGCCGTCTGCCTCCCGCAGAGCGCGAGCGCGCCGTGCGGCACGCCAAGCCTGCCGAGCTCCTTCGCGTCCTGGTTAGTGGAGCCGGTCTTCTCGCGATAAAAAACGGAGGAGCCGAGCGTTTTCGTCGTCAGGCACCCCCGCAGGACATCCGGATCAATCCTCGTCGTCATCGTCCTCCTCCCCGACGGCGTCCAATCCCTCCGCATCGCCGAAGAGTTTTTCCAGCGCAGCCTTGGACGCGTCGAACATGAAGCCGCGGCCCACGAGCCTTTTCATGACGCGGCGTTTCCTTTCCGCTTCATCGAGCGCCGCGAACTGGCGCGCATATTTTTCGGCGACGGATAAGGCGTTAGCCGCCTCGGCCGCGTCGTCCACGGTCTCGAGCGCGCTTTCAATATCTTCCGCCGGGAGCCTGTGGCCGTAAAGCTGCTCGCGCAGTTTCCTGCGGCTGACCGGCTTGTTCGAAAGGCGGGAGGAAACGAAGTCGGCGGCGTACCGCGCGTCGTCCACAAGGCCGAGTTCCTTGAGGCGCGCGACGGTCGCGTCCACGTCCCCCTCGCCGAAATGGAGCGCATCAAGCCTGTCCGCAACCTCTCGCGCGGTCCGCGGTTTCGCTTCGAGGTAGGCGAGCGCGGCATCCATGGGAGAAGCGTCCCGCATGGTTTTAGCCATAATCAGTCCTCCTCCCGTCCGGACTCGCGCGCGAGCGCGTCGGCGCGGCGTCTGAGCTCGTCCGCGCTCATGGGCGGCTGATCGCTCCCCATGCAGTCGCGGCACGCGTAGCCGCAGTCCGGGCAGACGCAGCCGCTTTTAAGGCCGTGCTCGACCTGCACCATATAGGTTCCGCAGACTTTGCAGGAGCATCTCATCCTACGTTCGAAGCCTCAGGGGCCGCTTGCGTCGCCGCAAGGAGCCGCGCGACAGCCGCGCCGCCGCTGAAATAGGGGGAAAGCTGGTCGAGCGAAATGGAGAACTCGGGCCAGCCCGCAAGATAGGTCGTAATCTCGTATGGGCGGTACAGGACGACGAGCGTGCGCCCGGTCAGGTAGAAAAGCTGGCCGTCTTCGATGGGCATGATGTCGGAAAGGAGCGTCATGTTCAGTAGCTTCGCCTGCCTCGTCACAAAGTCGGGAATCACGGAGCGCCACGCGTCGTTTTCCGGGTCAAAGCAGTCCTCGAAGAGGATTTCCTGCGCCGTCGCGACGTCGAAGGTCATAGGGAGCTTTAGGTACAGTTCGCGCGTCTGCATATCGTAATAGCTCACGAGGATCGAGAGGATGCCGTCTTGATTGCATTTGATGTTGAAGTAGGTATACGCA
>DATMYG010000144.1:0-6410 GCA_035561055.1 Clostridia bacterium
GGGATGCACATGCGCTCGTTCGTGCGGTTGAGGCGCTTCGCGTTCATATAGGGGCGGAACAGCTGAATGTGCCCGTCCTTTGTTTTGTACGCCTTCATGCCCTCGAACATCATCTGCGCGTAATGCAGCACGCAGCTCGCCGGATCGATCTCGATGTTGCCGTAGGGGATGATGCGCCCGTCGTGCCAGCCTCTGCCCTCGTCATAATCCATGACAAACATGTGGTCGGAAAAATTCTGGCCAAACACGAGGTTGCTTTGGTCGGGCTTCTGCTTGGGATGCGCCGTGCGCGTTACGGGAAATTCGTACTTCATGCTGATCCACCTCTTGTTTATAAATTAAATTCCTTACCTGTCCGTATGATACAGTTCGGCGCGCCTATCCCGGAAAACCGGGATGTTCGCGCGGATGTCCGCAAGCGCGGCGAGGTCGATATCCGCCGCGACGAGAGCTTCCTCCCCCGCGGCTTCTGCGAGCGCCGCGCCCCACGGGTCGATGATGGCGCTGTTCCCGCCAAATCTGGTGCCGAACGCCTCGCCGCAGGAGTTGCATAGCGCGACGAACATCTGGTTTTCGATGGCGCGGGCGCGGACGAGTATGTTGAGCTGCGGCACGCGCTGCGCGGGCCACTGGGAGACGACGAAAAGAATGTCGAGCCCGCCGAGCGCGAGCGTGCGCGTCAATTCGGGAAAGCGCAGATCGTAGCAGACGATCAGCGCGCACGACGCGCCGTCGAGCATGAAGCGCGCGAGATGATCGCCCTTTTCGAACGCTTTGTCCTCCCCCATCGGGGAGAAGAGGTGCGTCTTGTCATAGCTGGCGATGCACGCCCCCGCGCGGTCAAACACATAGGCCGTGTTGTAGAGTCCGCCGCCCCTTCTGTTGGCGACGCTGCCCGCGACGATGTTGATCTCAAGCTCCTTCGCGAGCGCGGAAAAGACCTCCCGCGTACGCGCGCCGTCCTCGTCGGCAAGCTCGGGGCCGAGTTTGCCCGGCGCAAAGCCCGTGTTCCATGTTTCAGGCAACACAACAGCATCCGGCCGCTCGGCCGCGACAGCGCGGCGGATAAGCGCCTCGGCGCGCGTGAAATTTTCCTCAGGACGGCCGGGCAGCACATCCATCTGGACGCAGCAGACGTTCATCCTTCAGCCCTCGTACGCACGGCCGACGGCGAGCGCGCTGCGGTTCGCGTCGAGCAGGTCGGCCTTCTTCTGTCCGACCACCTCGGCGAGCGTCCTTTCGATCAGCTCCTCGGGCGCATCGAGGCATTCTTTGAGGAATTTACCCACGAGCACCATGTTGGAAAGCCCTTCGAACCCTGCCTCCGCCGCAAGCCGCGTCGCGGGCAGGGCGAAGCAGCGGACGTCCGTCCGCCCGGTAGATTCCGGAATGAGCGAGGAATCCAGTATGATCGTGCCGCCGCTTTTGACGAGCGGCTCGTACTTCTGGAAGGAGGGCAGGTTCATGGCGATAAGAACGTCCGGCTCGCTCACGATGGGGGACCCCACGGCCTGGTCGCTCAGGATGACGCTGCAGTTTGCGGTACCCCCGCGCATTTCGGGGCCGTAGCTCGGCAGCCAACTGACCTCCCGCCCGTCGATAAGGCCGAGGTTTGCGAGGAACTTACCCGCGAACAGCACGCCCTGCCCGCCGAAGCCCGCGATGAGTAGCATGGTTTTCACGAGTGTGCCTCCTCCCCGCCGCGGTCCTTATATACGCCCAGCGGATAATATGGAATCATGTGCGAATCGATCCATTTGAGCGCGTCCTGCGGGGTCATGCCCCAGTTGGTGGGGCAGGCGGAGAGCACCTCGACCATCGAGAAGCCCTTCCCCTCGACCTGGTTGCGGAAGGCCCTTTCGATGGCCTTGCCCGCCGCGCGCACGTTTCTGACGCCGTTGACGGCGACGCGCTCAAGATAGTGCGGCCCGTCGAGCTGCGCGAGCATTTCGGGCACCTTCACAGGATAGCCGCACAGCTTCACGTCGCGTCCGTAGGGCGAGGTCTGCGTAACCTGCCCCGGCAGGGTCGTGGGCGCCATCTGGCCGCCCGTCATGCCGTAAATGGCGTTGTTGATGAAGATGACCGTAATGTTCTCGTTGCGCGCGGCGGCATGGACGGTTTCCGCCATGCCGATGGAGGCGAGGTCGCCGTCGCCCTGATAGGTGAAGACGATGGATGTTGGGTTCGCGCGCTTGAGGCCGGTCGCGACCGCCGGGGCGCGCCCGTGCGCGGCCTCGATCATGTCGCAGGCAAAGTAGTCGTACGCGAGCACCGCGCAGCCCACCGGGGATACGCCCACGGCGCGTCCCTCAATGCCGAGTTTATCTATGGCCTCCGCCACCAGGCGGTGGACGATGCCGTGTGTGCAGCCCGGGCAGTAATGTGTGGGCACGTTGAGAAGGGCGTGTGGCCTTTGTGCGACGATCATAGGACGTCACCTCCCGCGGCTTTTTCGATTTCGGCGAGCACCTGCTCGGGCGTGGGGATCATGCCGCCGGAGCGGCGCACGAGCGAAACGGGGCGAGCGCATTGGATGGAAAGGGAAACGTCCTCGATCATCTGCCCCATGGAAAGCTCCACGCAGACGAAAGCCTTCGCCCTCTTCGCGGCGTCCGCGAATGCCTTTTTCGGAAAGGGCCAAAGGGTAATCGGCCGGAGCAGCCCCGCGCGGATGCCTTTTTCGCGCGCGGCGGCGACGGCGTTCTTCGATACGCGCGCCGCGATGCCGTAGGCGGCGACGCAGACCTCCGCATCTTCCATGAGATATTCCTCATAAAGCGTCTCCGCGTCCTCAATGACTTTATATTTCTCGAAGCGCCTGAAGTTCTGCCGCTCGAGCTCCTCGGGCTGCAGGCACAAGGAATTGACGATGTTGTGCTTCCTCCCCATGTTGGTCCCGGTGAGCGCCCAGGGCTTGTCGTATTGCTTCTGCGCGCCGATTTCGAGCGTCACAGGCTCCATCATCTGGCCGATGGTGCCGTCCGCAAGGATCATGGCGGGCATGGAGTATTTGTCCGCAAGGTCGAAGGCCGCGACCGTCAGGCTCGCCATCTCCTGCACGGAGCTTGGCGCGAGCGCGATCACGTGATAATCCCCGTGGCCCCCGCCGCGCGTCGCCTGGAAATAGTCCGCTTGGGAGGGCTGTATGCCGCCAAGGCCCGGACCTCCGCGCTGCACGTTGACGATGAGCGCGGGCAGGTCGCTGCCCGCGAGGTAGGAGATGCCCTCGGCCTTGAGCGAAATGCCCGGGCTCGAGGAGGAGGTCATGGCGCGCCTACCCGCGGCCGCCGCGCCGTACACCATGTTGATGGCGGCAATTTCGCTTTCCGCCTGCAGGAACACGCCGCCTATCTTGGGCATGCGCTTAGCCATGTAGGCCGCGATTTCCGTTTGCGGCGTGATGGGGTAGCCGAAGTAATGGCGGCAGCCGGCCTGGATGGCCGCCTCCGCAATGGCCTCGTTGCCCTTCATCAAAACTTTGTTCGTCATTCCCCGCACCTTACCTTTCCACCGTGATCACGCAGTCCGGACACATGAGCGCGCAGGAGCCGCAGCCAGTGCACAGCAGTATGTCCGTGACCGCCGCCGGGGAATGCCCCTTGCGGTTGAGCTGCTCGCGGTCGATTTTGAGGATCTTCCTCGGGCAGGCGTCCACGCAAAGGCCGCAGCCCTTGCACAGATCGGTTTCAAACGTCAGCTTCGCCATTGTTTCACCCTTTCTTATACGGTTCAAATGATAACAAATCCAGTGGGAACAGCTCCCCCGCCGTTCCGATAAGTTCCCCGCACAGCCGCCGGTCCGCCGCGCTGAATACTATGGGCAGGCCGCAGAGCGAAGACAGCTCCCGGATGCGCGCGTCAGTCGCAAGCACATCCGCCGCCGCCGTCAGCGCGCCAAGGTTGCTGTTGTTCACAAGCCCCGTGCAGGGAAGGTTCGAGGCCGCCTCCACCTCGCGCAGGACCGCCAGCGCTTCGCCGGGCGCGCGCGTAAGCGGGCGGTAGAAATTAACGACGAACAGCGCCTCGTAATCGCCGCGCGCCTTCAGTTCCGGCGCGTAACGCGCGAGCGCCACCGCGCCACGGTCATCCCCGCCGACGTCGAGCACGGCGCACGTATCCCGCGCTTCCACGGCGGCGTACAGCTCGCCGGGAAGGCTTGGGAGATCGACGTTGCTGTTGGCAAAGCGCGAGCCGACGAGCCGCACGCCCCGATCCAAAAGGGCGTTCCTGTGGTCCGTCGTGCGGAAGTACGGATTGACGATGTCGAGATCGGCAATGACGACCGGCTTGCCCTGCGCGCTCAGGTGCAGGGCAAGGTTGACGGCGAGGCTGGTTTTGCCGCTGCCGTAATGGCCGATGAAAATTGTCACGCGCTTCGCGTCCAATGGGCACCTCCCTAGAGCATTCTTCTGATGATTTTCCCGCTCGTAGTCTTGGGCAGCGCATCGCGGAACTCCACGATGCGCGGGTATTTATACGGCGCGGTGTGGGACTTGACGTAGTCCTGAATCTCCTTCTTGAGTTCGTCCGTCGGCTCCGTCCCCGCGGTTAAGACGATGCTCGCCTTGATGATCTGCCCGCGCACCTCGTCCGGCACGGGGGACACGCCGCATTCGAGCACGTACGGCAGTTCCATAATGACGTTCTCGATCTCGAAGGGGCCGATGCGATAACCCGAGGATTTAATTACGTCATCGATGCGGCCGACATACCAGTAATACCCGTCCTCGTCGCGCCAGGCGAGGTCGCCCGTATGGTAGAGGCCGTTTCGCTTGGATTCGCGCGTGGCCTCCTCGTCGTTGTAATACTCCGCGAACAGGCCGCAGGGCTCCCCCTTGTCGATACGGATGACGATCTCCCCGTTGGAGCCCGTTTCCACGCTGTTGCCCTCGGGATCGACGATATCCACGTCGTAGAGCGGCACGGGCTTGCCCATGGAGCCGACCTTGTGCGCGCCGCCCGTGAGGTTGCCTATGACGAGCGTGGTCTCGCTCTGGCCAAAGCCCTCCATAAGCTGCATGCCCGTTGCTTTTTCCATCTGGCGGAACACCTCGGGGTTGAGCGCCTCGCCCGCGATGGCCGCATGGCGCACGCTGGATAAATCGTAACTCGAAAGGTCCTCCTTGGCGAGCATGCGGTACATCGTCGGCGGCGCGCAGAAGGAGGTGATGCTGTGGCGCGCAAACATCGGCAGGATATCCGCCGCCTCAAAGCGATCGAAATCGTAGACAAATACCGCGGCCTCGCAGAGCCATTGCCCGTAGAGCTTCCCCCACATGGCCTTTGCCCAGCCCGTGTCGGAAATGGTCAGGTGCAGCCCGTCCGGATCGGCGCACTGCCAGTACTTCGCGGTGATGAAATGCCCCAGCGGATATTTGTAGCTGTGCGCGGCGAGCTTGGGCTGCCCGGTCGTGCCGGATGTAAAGAACATCAGCATCAGGTCGCTTCCGCAGGGCGCGTCCGTGCCGCGCTGCAAGCGGCCGCTGAAGAGAGGATATTCCTCGTCGAAATCGTGCCAGCCTTCGCGCTTTCCGCCGACGAGTATTTTTGTCGTCACAGCGGGACAGCCTGCCATGGCAAGCTCCGCATTGTGCGCGGCCTCCCCGTCCGCGGTGCACAATAGCGCCGTCACGCCCGCCTTGTTGAAGCGGTACACGTAGTCGTGCTCCTGCAGCAGGTAGGTGGCCGGTATGGCGATGGCGCCTATTTTATGCAGGCCGAGCAGGGCGAGCCAGAACTGATAGTGCCGCTTCAAGACAAGCATCACGCGGTCGCCTTTTCTGATGCCAAGGGACTTGAAGTAGTTGGCGCACTGCGCGCTCGCGCGCTTCATATCCGCGAAGGTGTAGCGCCGCTCCACCCCGTCTCTCGCGATGTGGAGCATAGCGAGCTTGTCGGGGCACTTCTCCGCGAGCGCGTCCACCACGTCGAAAGCGAAGTTGAACGTTTCCTCGTTCGTGAAGGAAATCGACTGCAGCGCGCCCTGTTCGTCCGCGGTCGGGCTGATAAATTTCGTCCAAACGCGCTCTTCCTCCGCCGCGGCTTCCCTCTCGGGCGCGGGGGCGGGGTTTCTCCATTCCGCCTCGCCTTGCGCGGCCTTGTAGGCCGCCGGGTTGAGGACGATGGCGTAGAAGGCGCAGTTCTGCCCGCCCACGGCGATCATGCCGTGCGGGATGGAACTGTCGTAGTAGGCGCAGTCTCCCGGGCGGAGTATCTCCATGTGCGCGCCGATCTGAACCTTGAGCGTGCCGCTGATGACAAGGTCGCACTCCTGCCCCTCGTGGGTGGTCAGCTCGATGTCCTTCCACTGCGCTTCGTCGGAATACGCGCATTCGACATAGAGCGGCTCCGAGATGCGGTTTTTAAAAGGCGCGGCGAGGTTATAGTAGACCATGCCGTGCGCCTGC
>DATMYG010000145.1:0-2361 GCA_035561055.1 Clostridia bacterium
TTTTTATGCAGCCATCATACGGGGTTACATGACATGGGGAAGGAAAGGCTTGAAAAGTAAAAAACAGGCTTGGCCAGGCCGAAAACGCCGCGCTGCAAACAGGACGGATCGGCCGCGATGTCGCGATAAAAAAATAATAAATCGGACTGAATTTTAACATCATGACGATGTGCGCGGAACGCACGCGTCGGTAGATGGCTTTCCACGCCCTTGAAGGGACAACTTCCCAAAAATGCAGACGCGAAACGGGGATGCACTCGTTTGCCGGAAACGTTACAATGAAACCGACGTGCCATCCATTCCCGCGCGGGGCCTTCGATGCACCCCGTTGTCAAGCGCACCGCGCCGCGTTACAATAACAAACACGCCGTCTGCCGCTGCTGCTGCGGTGGCTTTATGGTACAATAGACTAATCTTCGCGACAGAAGGAGCAAGCATGGAAAGTACGGTTCAGATACTCGCACGGGAGTTTAACAAGAACGAGGCGCATGTTAAAAACGTCGTGGAACTCATCGGCGCGGGCAACACGATTCCCTTCATCGCGCGCTACCGCAAGGAAATGCACGGCTCCATGGACGATACGACGCTCCGAGACCTTGCGGACAGGCTTTCGTACCTCGACAGCCTCGCCGCGCGCCGCGAGGAGGTAAAAAAGGCCGTCGCCGCGCAGGACAAGCTGACCGAAGAGCTTGCGGCGAAGATCGACGCCGCAAAGACGCTTGCCGAGGTGGAGGACCTCTATCGTCCTTATAAGCAAAAGCGCCGCACCCGCGCCTCGATTGCAAAGGAGAAAGGACTCGAGCCTCTCGCGCTCGCCCTCCTCGCGCAAGCGCCCGGGCTGTCCCCGGCGGGCGAACTGGCCCAGGCGTACGTCGACCCGGAAAAGGGCGTGGAGAGCGTGGAGGACGCGCTCGCGGGCGCGTCGGACATCATCGCCGAGACGGTCGCGGATGACGCGGCCATCCGCAAGAGACTGCGCGAGCTTGCCGCGAAAACCGGCTTCATGCGCGCCAAAAAGGCAAAGGACGAGGATTCAGTCTATCAGCTATACTACGATTTCACGCAGCCGCTCTCGAAATTGCAGGGGCATCAGGTCCTCGCGATCAACCGCGGCGAGAAGGAGGGCTTCCTCAAGGCCGCCGTCGAAATCGAGCGTGGCGCGGCGCTGGAGACCGTGTTCCGCGCGCTCGTGAAGCCGGGCTCCCCCGCGGCGGAGTTCGTGCGCCGCGCGGCGGAGGATGGGTACGACAGGCTGCTGTTCCCCTCGCTCGAGCGGGAAATATTCGCCCAGCTTACGGAGGCTGCCTCCGAGGGCGCCATCCATAATTTCGCGTTGAATCTCAAACCTCTTCTGATGCAGCCGCCCGTCAAGGGACATGTGACCATGGGGCTCGATCCGGGCTACCGTAACGGCTGTAAGGTCGCCGTCGTGGACGCCACGGGAAAAGTGCTCGATACGGTCGTGGTCTACCCAACCTTCGGCGAAAAACAGAAGCTCGAGGCAATCGACGCGCTGTATAGGCTCGTTAAAAAGCACGGGGTAGAGCACATTGCAATAGGCAACGGCACGGCCTCGCGCGAAACGGAGCAGATGACCGTGGAGCTTATCACCAAAACTCCAGGCGTAAGCTATATGATCGTCAACGAAGCGGGCGCGTCGGTGTATTCCGCGTCCCCGCTCGCGGCCGAGGAGTTTCCCCAGTTCGATGTCAATTTGCGCTCCGCCGTGTCCATCGCCAGACGGCTGCAGGACCCGCTCGCGGAGCTTGTCAAAATCGACCCCAAGGCAATCGGCGTGGGGCAGTATCAGCACGATATGCCGCAAAAACGGCTCGACGAGGCGCTCTCCGGCGTGGTCGAGGACTGCGTCAACGCCGTGGGCGTGGATGTCAATACGGCATCCCCGTCGCTTCTTCGGCGCGTATCCGGCCTCAACGAGGCGACCGCGAAGAATATCGTCTCCTTCCGGGAGGGACAGGGCGTTTTCACCTCGAGGAAACAGCTCCTCAAGGTGCCAAAGCTCGGGCCGCATGCCTTTGAGCAGTGCGCGGGCTTCATCCGCGTGCCGGAAAGCAAATCCGTATTGGACAACACGGGCGTGCACCCGGAAAGCTACGAGGCTGCGGAAAAGCTTCTCAAGCTGTTGGGATTTGAACTGAAGGACGTCGCCGCGGGCAGGCTCGCACAGATGTCCGAGCGCGTGAAAGCGTACGGCGAAGCGAAAGCGGCGGAGGCGTGCAGCGTCGGCGTGCCCACGCTGCGCGATCTTGTGAAGGAGCTCGTTAAGCCCGGCCGCGACCCGCGTGACGAGCTGCCAAAGCCCGTGCTCCGCACGGATGTCATGGACATCAAGGACCTCCA
>DATMYG010000146.1:0-6569 GCA_035561055.1 Clostridia bacterium
GCTGTCGTGAACCCGGACAAACGGCACTGTCACCCGGTATCCCGGGCAATCTCACGGAATTGTCCCCAATGCTTCCTCAAATCTCCTTCAATGCTTCCTTTTCATTTCGCTGCGCCGCCTCGTCTCCCTGCGATTCTGCTCCGAAAGAAGCTTGAGGTAGCTATGGTATCGGCGCGCGTCGACCTCGCCGCGCGACACGGCCTCCCGCACGGCGCAGCCGGGCTCGTCCCCGTGCGCACAATCGCGAAAACGGCACCCTTTCGCCAGCGCGTCCAATTCGGGGAAGGCCGAGGCTACGTCGGAAGTTTCCAGCGCAAGCTCGCGCATGCCCGGCGTATCGATCAATACGCCGCCCGCGGGAAGAAGGATCAATTCCCGCCGCGTCGTCGTATGGCGGCCCTTGCCGTCTTTTCTGACTTCCTGCGTTTCGATGGAAGCGCCCGAGAGCGCGTTGATGAGCGTGGATTTGCCCGCGCCGCTCATGCCGATGAGCGCCGCAGTGACGCCCGGGCGCATGTAGGCGCGCGCCGGATCGAAACCGTCCGGGCGGGACGAGGTGCAGGTGACGGCGTCCAGATTCGGGGCGAACGCGCGCACCCCGGCGAGCCGCCCTTCGATAGTCCCGCACAAGTCGGCTTTCGTGAGCACGACCACGGTCTTCGCGCCGCTGGCAACGGCCGCCGCGAGGAAGCGCTCGAGCATGGCCGGGTTGTAGGTCGCGTCGGCGGGCATGCACACGAAGAGGATGTCCATGTTCGCGGCGATGGGCTGCGGGTAGGGGACCGCGCCCGCGGCGACGCGCACAAGGAAGCTTTGGCGCGGCAGCAGCGCTTCGATTCCGCGCGCGGAGAAGAGAACCCAGTCGCCCGCCACGGGATATTGCCCCGGGTTTTCCGCCAGATGGCGGAAGCGCCCCGTCACGGCGAGAAACTCCGCCCCGCCTTCGGTTATGATCGTGTATAGGAGCTTTTCCTGGCGCTCCACGCGCCCGAGGCGGAGTCCCTGCGCCCTCGCCTGCTCGAAATGCGCGTCCAGCGCGCCGTACCGGATGAGTATGCTGCTTTCCAATGATTGCCTTTCCGGGCGCAATGCCCAAAATATGGTAATTCTGGGCATAAAAATGCCCGGGAACCTCGCTTCCCGGGCATGCGTGTTATGCATGAGGCAGGGCTTATTTCGCCCTGATCCGGGAGCGCGCGACTGTGCACAGGACAAACCCGTTTTCGCTCATACTCAATCGCTCCCTTCCTTATTAGTAAGCGGCCTCGGCCACCTTAAAAAGTATATCAAGTACGGTTACTTCTGTCAACGGATGTGTGATATAATAAGCTTTCGGAGGCGCAACATGGAAAAACAGACGAAAACACGCAAAAAGCTGAAAATATGGATGTGGGTGCTCCTTGGCGTCGTCGCGGTGCTCAGCGCCGTGGTGCTTCGCTACGCATGGATGTTCTACGTCGACCCCATGAGCGCGTTCAACGACCAGCTTGAAACCCCGACCCCGGGGATCGCGACCCCGACTGTGGAGCCGGCGACGCCCTCGCCTACGGCGGAGCAGACCGCCGCGCCGACGCGAACGCCCCTTGGGACCCTGCCGCCGACGCCCACCGTTCCGCCGACGCCGGAGCCGACCCTCACGCCGGAACTCGATTTGGGTTTTATGAAAAACCGCGTCAACATCCTCATCCTCGGCTGGGACGAGAGCCCGGAGCGCAACGTGGAGGGCAGCGACGTTTATCGCGACGATGAGAATAACTTCCGAAGCGACGTCATCATGCTTCTATCCGTTAATTTCAAGACGGGACGCGTGGATCTTATATCGGTTCCGCGCGACACGCTCGCCCAGATCTATACGAGCGCGGGCGAGAAGTACAGCGAGACCGCGCACTTCAAGATCAACGCCGCTTTCGCCAAGGGAGGCAGCGTCAAGGGGGACGGCTTTAAGTGGGCGATGGAAACCGTGAGTCGGCTCTTCGGCGGCGTCCCGATCCAGTATTACGCGGGCGTCAACATGGAGGGCCTCAAGGCCGTGGTGGATGCGATGGGCGGCGTGGATTACGACGTGGACGTGCGCATCGAACTCAACGGCCGCATACTCGAGAAGGGCTACCAGCACTTGAGCGGCCAGCAGGTGCTCGACTACTGCCGCGCCAGGAAGGGCATTTCCTCCGACGTGGGCCGCACAGACCGGCAGCAGCGCATGCTCTTCGCGATATTCGGGCAATTGAAGAGCCGCGACCAGCTCAAGAACTTCCTTAACATCTACAATTCCGTCAAGGGTTATATCTACACCAACCTCGACGCGGACCAGATCGCCACCATGGCGAGCTTCGCGATGGGGCTCGACATGGACGACCTCCACCGCAAGACCCTCGAGGGCAAGTACGTCGATGCGACCTCCTACAGCGGTGCGAGCTTTTATTGCCTTTACAACGACAAGCTCGCCGAGCTTGCGGACAAGGTCTTCGGCGTGACCATCCGCCCCGACCCCAAGCAGGACGCGGAATACGTCCTCGCGGACAAGGCCGCCTCCGCGGCGCGCAAGTACGTTACGGGCGCCGCGTACCTCGCGGGGCTTGTGGACGGGATCTACGGCGGCGAACTGACCTTTATGCCCGCCGAGCTCCGGCTCGATTACGGCTTCATGACCGAAACGGCGCGGGAGCTGGCCGCCCTGGTCGCCGTGCGCCCGAACAACGACGAAAACCTCCCCTACGACCGCGCGGCAATGGAGCCGCTCGTCGAGAAGCTCGCGCTGTACATGGGCGCGCTGTGCACCGACATGGGCTATACGCAGGCAAGCCTCGACAAGGCGCAGTTGCCCGAGGAATTTTATAAAGGGCTGCCAAAGAGTTAACAATACCTTTGCGGAGGTTTTACTTTTTCATGGATGAAGGTCAAAAGAAAGGGCGCTTCGCGGCCTTTCTCAAACGCAAGGGCATCGAAGTGAGCGCGAAGCGGTATCTGATCGACGCGATGAGCTCCATGGTGCTGGGCCTGTTCGCGTCGCTTTTAATAGGCACGATACTCGGCACGCTTGCGGACAAGCTCGGCTGGACATGGCTCGCGGAAATCGCGGCGTTCGCGAAGGCCGTCACGGGCCCCGCCATCGCGGTTTCCATCAGTTATGCGCTCGCCGCGCCGCCGCTTGTGCTTGTATCTCTGTGCGCTGTGGGTTACGGTTCGTACGAGCTGGGCGGCCCGCTGTGCACGCTGATCTGCGCGATCCTCGCCACCGAGGTCGGCAAGCTCGTCTCGAAGGAAACCAAGATTGATATCCTCGTCACCCCCGCGGTGACGGTCCTGTTCGGCATCCTGCTCGCAAAACTCATCGGCCCCGGCGTGGACGCCATCATGACGGGCCTTGGCAACGTGATCATGCGCGCGACGGAACTGCGTCCCTTCCTGATGGGCATGGTCGTCAGCGCCATCGTCGGCATGACGCTCACCCTCCCCATCAGCTCCGCGGCGCTATGCATGGCGCTAGGACTCGTGGGGCTCGCGGGCGGCGCGGCGACGGCTGGCTGCTGCGCGCAGATGGTGGGCTTCGCGGTGATGAGCTTCCGGGAAAACAGCTGGGGCGGCCTTGCCGCGCAGGGCCTTGGCACCGCCAAATTGCAGATGGCCAACATCATGAAAAATCCGGTCGTCTGGATTCCGCCCGTGCTCACCTCCATGATCACGGGGCCCATATCGACCTGCGTGTTCCGGCTTGAGAACGGCGTCGCCGTCGCTTCCGGCATGGGCACCTGCGGGCTCGTCGGTCCCATCGGCATCATGACGTGGGAGGGCTTCGGCCCCTGGCGGACGTGGCTCGGGCTCGCTCTTGTCTGCTTCGTGCTGCCGGCCGTGCTTACCCCGCTCATCGCGTGGCCGCTAAGACGGCTCAAATGGATCCGGGAGAACGACCTCAGGCTGGAGTTGTAAGGCGCATTGGACATTTCGTTGTAAAGGGGCTTCGGCCCCTTTTTTTCGTGCGCCAGAACTGCGGAGCATTGTCGATTACCGCATATCCAACCCCTGAGGTAAATAGATATATACCGTATCCCCTCATAATTGGAAGGAGAAGGCTTATGGAATTCGTATATGGCGATGTCAATATGGAGGCTCTGGTGTGCATGCCCTGCGCGCAGGCACAGGTCGAGGGCGAGCTACCCCTGCCGGAAGGGCGCCGCGCCGCGGATGCGGAGGTTCTGAGCGCGAACGGAACGGTGACGGTGACGAAATGCGCGTCGGCCGAAGGCGCGGTGGTGATCGAGGGGCGCGTGCGCGCCGAGCTCGTCTGCCGGGACTCCTCGTTTGTCCCGGAGGAAGGGGGGAACGCCGCGGGCGCGGTTTTCGCGTTCAACTCGTCCGCGGCGTTCCGCTATGTGCTCGAGGCTCCCGGCGCAAAGGAGGGCATGGGCGCGAATGCGCAGGCGTCCATCGTGGAGATGAACGTCGCGCAGGGCGCGAGGCTGAGCTTTTCCTCCACAGTGGAGCTGTGCGCCGTAGTCACCTGCGAAAAGCCCATACGCGCGCTGAACGACGTGGCGGGCGCGCAGGCTGAGTTCAAGACGAACGCCTATTCCTCCCAGAACGAAACGCTCATCGGCTGCGAGGAAACGCGCGTGCGCGAAGAGCTCGCAGCGCGCGGGGTTTGCCGCGTGCTGTGCGCGTACGCGGAGGTTTCCTCCCGCTCCGTCCGCGCGGGAGGCGACACGGCGCTCGTCGACGCGACGGCCTACGTCACCGCCCTCGTCGAGAACGAGTCCGGCCGCATCGAAACGTACGCATCGCAGCTTCCGCTCACGCTCGAGGTCGGGCTTGACGAGAGGGCGCGCGGCGACGTTTACGCGGACGCAGCGGCGCTCGCGACGGAGCTGTACGCGCTGAGCGAGTCGACGCTCTGCCTCGAACTGAACCTGCGCACGAAAATTTACGACGTCTGCCCGCGCGAAGCGCAGCTTTCCGCGGACGCCTACCTCCCGGGCGAGGCGATGGAAAGCGCTTTCGGCGAGACGGAGTTGATGCTGCGCGGCGGGCATGTGGGCACGCGCTGTTCCATGGATGAAAAGCTCGTTCTGCCCGAGGGGATGCCCCAGCCCACGCGCGTCGTATGGAGCGCGGCGCGCCCGCTTGTAACCTCCGCCGCCGCGGAAGACGGTATGCTCGCGGTCGAAGGCGTCGCAAGCGTGCGCGCGGTATACGAGGATGCAAATAATGCCCTAAACGCCTTCACTACGCAGCTACCCTTCGCGTGCGGCGTCCCCTGTCCCGCATGGTGCAACGAGGCGCGCGCCGGGGCAAAGCTGCTGTGCGCGGGGATGACCCTCTCCGGAGCGAGCCTCGTCTTCTCCGCGGCGTTGGAAATTTCCGCCATGCCCTTCGCAGCGAAAACCGTGCGCTATGTCGCAGGCTTCGAGCCGTGCGCGGCCAGGGAGGGCCGCCGCTCGCTGATCCTGTGCTACGCGGGCGCGGGCGAAACGCTCTTCGACATCGGCCGACGCTACGGCCTCTCCCGCGCGTCGCTCCTCGCCGCCAACCCCAACGCGCGCGAACAGCTCGCGGAGGGCGAACGGCTCGTGTTTATCGGAAGGGGATAATAATTGACAATCAGGCGACATTCGGGCGGCTTCCGGTTTTAAGTTCGGAAGCCGCCTTTTTCATCGCTATTTGAATCCGCCCATGCAAGGGAAATGAACTTCCGTCTTAAATGGAAATCAAATTGACTATCAGTTGTCCATTGGTAAAAACTCTTCCGGTATCATCGCCCGCACGGTCAGAAGCGGGTCGACGATCTGGCACACGGCGACGTCGCACTTGAGGGAGAGGAGCATGCCCGCCTCCACGCGGTCCATCCCGCGGGAAACGAGCAGGTCGTAGAGCGCCTGCACCGCAAGGTTCGTCGCCTCGTCGAGCGTTTTGGCGGAGGCGACGGCCATCGCGCGCCCACCCTCGTAGAGCAGGGGCTGTGCGAGGGCCATGCCCTTGACGACGCGGACGTTCACTTCCACCTCGCCCGAAACCTCGAGCCCGTAGCCGAACACCTCGCCGTCCCCCATGAGCGCGTGCAAATCGCCCATCGCAAGCAGCGCTCCCTCGCAGGATACGGGAAAATAGATAGTCGCCCCCGCGACGATGCGCGAGCAGTCCATATTGCCGCCATGCGGCCCGGCGGTGACGGTCGGCACCGCTTCGCCCGCGGGTGCGACGCCGATGACGCCGATCATCGGGTCGAGCCTGAGCCTGTGCCCAGCGAGGGTGACAAAACCGTCCTCGAGCTCGAAAGCGCGTATCTCGTATGTCCCCGGGTATTTTGCGAACGCGCCTTCGCCGAAGTAGGTGCCCATCGCGCCCCAGGGCGCGGGTTTGATGGACAGGATGTCGACCCGGAGCGCGTCGCCCGGCATCGCCCCCTCGACAAAGAGCGGCCCCGTCGCGGGGTTCGCCATGCGCTTATCATAGGTGCGCACGCCCGCGCGGGACACCGCGCCGTCGTAGCAGTCCAGCGTTTCGAACGCGACCGTGTCCCCGCTTTTGCAGCGCGCCGCGGGCGCGTTCCCGCATGAGAGCCTGTCGACCTTGTG
>DATMYG010000147.1:0-10906 GCA_035561055.1 Clostridia bacterium
GAGATACACTATATCCCCCAGCTTGGCGGCAGCGTGCCCGTGAGAAACGGGGAATATGAGACGAGCGTGCCGGGCGTTTTCGTCGCGGGGGACGCTTCGGGCATCGAGGAGGCCTCCGCCGCCATGGTGGAAGGCGCCCTCGCCGGACTTTACGCCGCGCGGCGGGCGGGTTATGTCCATCCGGTCGAGGCGGAGACGGCGGCGCGGCTTCGGGCCGAACTTCGCGCGTTACGCTCCGGCGAGGCGGGCAGGCACATACGCGCCGGGTTGGAGCAATTGGAAAAGGGGGCTTCCTGTGTTTGATTTGACCGACGACTTCGAGAGAACGGGCGTGCCCTCGCTCATAATGGCCGCGGAGAAGTTTCCCACGAGCGCAAGGATGAAAAAGGGCCGCGTCGCCGTGGTCGAGTGCTACCGCAGGATCCCCTGCAACCCCTGCGAGACTTCCTGCCCCTCCGGCGCGATCGTCGTGGGAGACGACATCAACGCCGTCCCGGCCGTCGATCACGACCGCTGCACGGGCTGCGGGCTGTGCCTCGTCCGCTGTCCGGGGCTTGCGATCATGCTCGTGGACGCGTCCGCCGGGGACGGGACGGTGGAATTCAGCGTGCCGCACGAGTTTCTGCCTTTACCCCAGGCGGGGGATGCGGTGGACGTCGCGAACCGCGCGGGGGAGATCGTCTGCGCGGGAACCGTCACGCAGTGCCTTTGCCCGCCCGCGTACGATAAAACGCCCGTGCTGCGCTTCCGCGTGGACGAGGCGTACCTGATGGCGGCGTGCGCCGTGCGCTTGAGAAAGGGGGAATAGCCGTGGACGACGGAAGGAATACCATGCTCTGCCGCTGCTCGGACGTGACCCTCGCCCGCGTCAGGGAGCTGATCGACGAAGGATACGAGAGTTTCGATGAAATCAAGCGCATCGCGCGCGTCGGCATGGGGCCGTGCCAGGGCAAGACCTGCGGGCAAATGGTGCTGCGGGAGCTTGCCGCGCGCACGGGAAAACAGATGAAGGATCTCGTGCCCCAATCCTCGCGCCCGCCCGTCGTGGGCGTGGCGCTCGAAGCCATTGCAGAGGAGGCGGAACGGGGTGAGAAATAACGCATCGGTCGTCATCGTCGGCGGCGGCATCAGCGGCTGCTCTATCGCATGGAATCTCGCGAAGCGCGGCGTGAAGGACGTGGTCGTGCTCGAGCGCTCCTTCCTCTGCTCCGGCTCGACGGGGCGCTGCGGCGCGGGCGTGCGCATGCAATGGGGTACGGATATGAACTGCAGGCTCAGTAAATACAGCATCGAGTTTTACGAGCACGCGAACGACATCCTCGAGTACGACGGGGATGTGGAGTTCAGGCAGAAGGGGTATCTTCTCGTTGCGGATACGGAGCGCGAGATGGAGCAGTTTAAAAGGAACCTTGAGGTGCAGCGGCGCCACGGCATCCCCTCGCGCCTGGTATCGCCCGCGGAGGCGAAGGAGCTTGTGCCGCACCTCAACGCGGACATCCTCCTGGGCGGCGCGTTCTGCCCGAAGGACGGCTTCCTCAATCCCTTTAAAACCACGGACGCGTTCTACCTAGCGGCAAAGCGCCTCGGCGTGGAGTTCAGCATCGATACGACCGTCACGGGCATCGACGCCGAGGGCGGCAGGGTGCGGCGCGTGCGCACGGACAGGGGCGATATCGAGACGGAATGCATCGTCGTCGCCGCGGGCGGCATGGCGGGGGATATCGCCGCGTTCGCGGGCGCGGAGCTGCCGGTTTACCGCGAGCGTCACCACATACTCGTGACCGAGCCCGTAGAACCCATGCAGAATCCCATGGTCATGGGCTTCGCGCTCAACCTCTACGTGCAGCAGACCCCGCACGGCTCCTTTCTTATGGGCCGAGGGGACGAGAGCGAGCCACGGGACGGCAACGTGCGCGCCTCGTGGCGCTTCCTCGAGGAAATGGCGAAAACCGTAAAGCTGGTTCTTCCCAGGCTCGCGCAGCTTCGCGTCGTGCGCCAATGGGCGGGGCTTTATACCATGAGCCCGGACCGGCAGCCCATCTACGGCAGGGCGCGGGAAATCGAGGGTCTGTACTTTGCCGCGGGCTTTTCGGGGCATGGCTTCATGTTCGGCCCGGTGACAGGCGCCGCCGTGAGCGAACTGGTACTAGGGCTTCCCCCGACCATAGACGTTTCACAACTTTTTTTACAGAGATTTAAAGAAGGGCATCCCGTTTTCGAACCCGCTGTGGTATAATATGGTTACATGGATACCAATGCGCTCATCAAGGGCATACGAGGCAGGGATGAGGAGGCGGTTCGCGAGCTGATCCGCGCCCGCGGCACCGCCCTGTTTACGCATGCCATGGCGCTTTGCGAGTGGGATAAACCTCTCGCGCGTACGCTCGTGAGCGAAACCTTCCGCAACGCCATCGCGCACATGCGCGCCTTTCCCGAGGAGAGGCTCGACGACGCAAGGCTCGCCAACCTGCTTGACGCCGAGCTTGTCGAGGCCGTGCACAGGCACTGCATCCGCAGCGCTTCCGGGGGGCTTACCAACGACGCCGTCGTAACTCTGCGCTCGAAAAGGTCGAGGATTAAGCCCACCGAGCGGGCCCGCCCGAAGACGGAAAAGCGCGCCATCATCGCCTTCCAGACCGTCGCGCTCATCATACTCGCCATCGCCGCGCTGTGGCTTATGTGCGGCATCCTTATGAGCATGGGCTGGATGCCTTACGTGGACCTTGGCTACACTTGGTTTAACCGCACGGTCCTCGAGGTTTTCTAAAGGGAAAACTCAAATAAAACACAGGATTAGCACTCTCGATACAAGAGTGCTAATTTTTGCATTTGCTCTACAATTCCTATGTTTTTACTCAATATTTTTCTGCTATGATATGTCTGCAGAAAGGGGATAGCACATCCCCCATGCGCCAACAATAAAATGCGAGTAGTTAAAGGAGGTTGCGAATATGTTTGAGTTGACACCGTTTGTGCGCAGGCAGAACATTCTCGCGTACGATCCGTTCAGGGAGTTGGAGAACATCGGCAAGGAATTTTTCGGCGGCGACACCATGCGCTTTCGCGCCGACATCAAGGATACCGGCAAGGCGTATGAGCTCGAGGCGGAACTACCGGGCTTCGCCAGGGAGGACATTAAGATCGACGTCGAGGGCGACTATCTCACCGTCAGCGCCGAGCGCAAGCAGGAGAAGGACGAGAAGGATGCGAAGGGAAACTACATCCGCCGCGAACGCTATTACGGCTCCTTCAGCCGCAGTTTCGACATCAGCGGCGTGGATGCCGAGAATATCGCGGCGTCCTACAAGGACGGCGTATTGAAGCTCGTCATGCCCAAGCGGGAGGCGAAGCTTCCCTCCGCCAGAAGGCTGGAGATTCAGTAAGCGCATGAAGCTTAGCTAGGACATAACCAATGATTGTATGCGGAGGGCGGCTGTGAAGCCGCCCTCCGCGCTTTGTATTGTGTTTTTAAACATGCTATGAACTCTTTGCGGCCTCGTTGACGCGTTTTGCGCGCGGCTGTATGATGATGGTGTCGAATTCTCGAGTTAGCAAATTTTTACATCGCTTCAATCCGCCGCGCCGCGGCGCAAGGGGAAGGGCTGATTATGAAGGGAAAACGGATCGCGGCCGCGCTGATCGCGCTGCTCGTCGCATGCGCGGCGACCCCGGCTCTCGCCGCCTCGTATCACAGCGAGGTGCGCGTGCTGCTCTCCGTGGGCAGCCAAAGCGCGCTTTCCTTTACGCCGGTCGGGGAATACCGGCTGCTCGAGGCGCCTGAGGTTGACGTTGGCAACGACGAGCTTACTCTCGAAGCGGTGGGGGGCAGGGTTTCCCTTGCCGTGGATGGAAAAACGCTTGTGTTCGCCTCGCTGACCTTCGTCAGCGGGGATTACGGCGGCAAAAGCGCGTACATCCGTCTTGCCAACAGCGAGCATGGCACCTGCACGTATCTAGGAAACATGACCTTCGACGTGAAAAACGGTTCCATCCGCGCGATCAACATGCTGCCCATCGACCAGTACCTCTACGGCGTCGTGCCCAATGAAATGAGCAATTCCTTCCCCCTCGAGGCGCTTATGGCGCAGGCCGTCTGCGCGCGCAGCTACGCCATGGCGAAGTGCTCGCGCTACGCCGCGCGCGACTACGATCTGGGGGATACCTCCAAGGACCAGGTCTATTGCGGCTACGCGAGCAAGAACACCCGCGCCATCGCCGCGGTGGACGCCACGGCGATGCGGGTGCTTACCTATGAAGGGGATATCATCGAGGCGTTCTACACCTCCTCGAACGGAGGGCAGACCGAGCGCTCCTCCAACGCGTGGAGCGAGGATTACCCCTACTATATCAACCAGGACGACCTCTACGATCTCGCCAACCCCTCGAGCATGGAGTATACGGCATTCATCCCCGCGCTGTATACGGACGAAACGATACGCGCTATGGACAGGGATGTGTACGCGGCGCTCCTTCGCGGCGCGTACGAGGCGGCGGGCGGGGAGGTGCAGTTGCTTACCACCGTTCAGGTGTGCGCATACGCGTCCGACTATGAAGCGCCCAGCCGCTGCTTTACGCTTGCGGACGTGACGCTGACGGTGAAAAAGAGCGGCGGCGATACGGGCCAGCTGACCCTCACGCTCATCCTCGGGGATTATGTATACGATTCGGCCAAGAACACGCTCGGCGAGATCGGCGCGCGCACCTATACGCTTCGCATGCGCGGCGCGGAGCGCGCGACGCGTGTCCTTGGCGGCGCTAGTTACGAGGGCTGGAACCTCACCATGCGCCGGTACGGGCATGGGGTGGGGCTGAGCCAGCGCGGCGCGCAGCAACGCGCGCGCGTGGGGCAGAGCTATGAGGAAATCCTCGCTTTCTATTACGCGGGCGCTGTGCTCAACACCATCGGCACATGGGAAACCGCGCCCCGTATCGCGAGCGACCGGTATCGGGTGAAGCCCTGGGGCGTAAGCGGCGTCGAGCCCGGCACGGTCCCCTCGAAGCTAATCTCGAAGCTCACCTGCGAAGGCGAGCTGTCCGTCGTCACCGCCAACGGGGAGCTTAAGATCGAAAGCCTCGTTACGACCGGCAACTTCGTGCGCGTCTCCTACGAGGGCGGCGCGTGCCTGTTCGATCTGCCCATCGTGATTTACGGCGATCTCGACGGGGAGGGCGGCATTACGCGGGCGGACGCGCAGGTTCTGGCCGAACACCTGATGCGCGCGCGCACGCTTACGGGGACGTACCTCGAGGCGGCGGACGTCAATCACGACGGCGCGGTGGACGCCGAGGACCTCGTTCTGCTCCTCAGGAGCCTGAACGGGGACGAGGCCATCTCGCAGCAAGGATAAGGAAGGGGATCGATACCGCATGGGAAGGATCGCAAGAAAAACGACGGCGCTGCTCGCGGCGCTCTGCCTGATCGCCTGCTGTTCCGCGGCGCTGGCCGATGTTAAAGCCGAGGCGGACCATACCGCCGTGCAGGCGGGGGACACGGTCGTCGTGACATTCACCGTCACGGGAAAGAACCTCGCCGTCGCGGAGGGAAGCTATGCCTACGACGCGGCGCTGCTCGCCTTCAAGGAGGGAGACGGCGTGGCGGACGGCTTCTTCGCCCTGTATTCGGCCGAGAAGAACGGCTCCTCCACGCTTGTCGCGCGGGTGACCTTCACCGCGCTTGCGGCGGGGGAGGCGACGGTCGAATTCACCCTGCAAAGCCTCACGAATTACGCGGGCAAGGCGCTTGACACGGGCAGCGCCAAAGCAATCGTCGCCATCGCCGCGGCTCCGGCGACGCCCACGCCCCCGCCGGTCGATTACAGCGATCCCGCGCTTTCCGTCAGGGCCGAGAACGTACGGGGCGCGGGCGCGGACATGTATGTGTGGCGCAGCATTGAGAACGTGACGATCCCCTCGCGCTACAGCGAGGCGGAGGTCGAATATCATGGGGAAAGCGTGATTGGTGCGGCCGTGAAGAATTCGGACGCGCCGACGCTCCTCTATCTTTCGGACGCCGGAGGAAACAACGCCGGGTATTACGTCTACGACGCCGCGCGGGATCTGCTTTATCCGTACTATACGATATCCTCCGTGAGCAAATCGTATATCATCCTCGAGCCGGACGGGAGCGTGGAGGTTCCCGCGGGCTTCACGCAGACGACGCTTTCCATAGACGGCAAGGAGATCGCGGCTTGGGAGAGCCGGGACGCGCAGGGCGGCGTGTATCTGCTCTACGCGCGCAACCCGGACGGTGAAGTCGGCTACTATTACTACAACCCCGCGGACGAATCGCTGCAGCGCTACGCGGTGCTGCCCCCGCGGCCCGTGGAGCCGACTGCAGCGCCCGCCGCGACCCCGGAGCCCACGACGCAGCCCGCGCCGCAGGAAAGCGCGCCTGAGCAAGCCTTGCCGGGGCCGGACGAAATCCTCCTGAAAAAACCGTTCTTCTACGGCCTGTGCGGCGCGGCGGCGCTGTTCCTAACGCTGCTTATCACGGTTATGATCGTGCGCGCCGTGCAAAACGCCGGCCGGAAGAAGCGCGCGGCCTCGCGCAGGCGGGAGCTGGAAAAGCTCATGGAAGCTTCCCCGAAGCAGCTGGATCAATAAGGAGATAGTAAAAGGGCGGCCGAGCGGCCGCCCTTTTCGCATCGTTACATCAGGAGTTGAGTTCCTCAAACGTCCGCGCGCCCCAGCCGCGCAGCATCCTGTCGAGCCCGATGATCGCCGGGATGAAGGCGAGCGCCCACAGCGCCATGTACAGTTCGGGCGAGACGGCGCCGTGCGGCAGCAGGAAGAAGAGGATTATCGGCAGCGCGATCACACCCATGTTGACGAGCATGGCGACGATAACCGACATGCTCTGCTTGACGGCGATGACCTCGCTCGTCCAGTCGAACTTGGGGAAGCGCAGGTTGATGATCACGCCCAACTGCGCGAAGAGCTGGCAGAGCAGGGCTGGCAAAGCGAGCAGCACGGGGATCATCAGCCCCGTCGCGCCGGTCAGGATGACCAGGACGACGGAACTTACGAGCGCGAAGGGAATCGAAAGGTACGCATGCAGCCTGACCTTCGCGCGCAGCACCGCGTACGCGGGCACGGGGATGCTCTGCGATATCCACAGATTTTTTCCCTCGAGCGAGATGCTCGGCGCGGAGATGAACACCATCGAGAGGACGTAGCACTGCACGATGCATAACATCGCCGGCAGGTCCGCGAGAGGCAGCGAAAGCTGGCCCATGAACACATCCAACATATTCTTTTGAATAATAAGCGCGCCGCAGGCGATCAGCAGCAGCACGAGCCCGACGCCGGCGTTGAGCATGTACATGGCGCTGGAGAGGAAATGCTTAAGCTCTTTTTTGAACAGCGCGCCGTCGGCGCTGTCGATCTTCATAGCCTGCGCGCGGTACACGCGCTTGGCCGCGGAGACCCTGCGCGTGGCGATGGAAACGAAACTCCTGGCGATCGCAAAACTGACCAGCGCGAAGGGAACGACGCAGAAGAGCACGAAGAGCAGCAGCGAAACGGGGGATTGCGACGCGATCGCGTCGCCCAGCCAGAAGAACGGCGGGGCGGCCTTGGCGACGGCGTCGCCCACAGCTGCGCCGTTGGCGATGAGAAGGCCGATGTACTCCTGCATCTTCGAGTATACGACGAAGTATGCCGCGATGAAGGCGATGGAAAGCAGCAACACCACCATGTTCTTGCCGCGCGGCAGGCGCGAGGCGATGGCCTCGATGATCCACCCGAATACGCATGAGAGCGTGAGCGGCACGAGCGGCAGCAGCAGGAAGGCGACGATGAAGATGACCGCGCCGCCGACGTGTACCGGGAGGCTGTAGCACCATACGAACGCGGCGGGCAGCACGACGATCGCCTCGAGCATGTAGTTGAGCAACAGCAGCATCGCCATGCGGCTTGCGACGATGGAGAAGGGCGGGATGGGCATGGAGAGCAGCAGATCGTTATCGTTCGCGGAAAAAATCTGCTTCTGCGCCATAAAGACGCTGCCGATAAAGCAGACGGCGACCGATACAATTCCCACAAGCGCAAAGTACAGCCACGAGAGCTCGACGCGGTAGAACGGCTCGCACATACTTACCCACAGCATGCCGAACAACCAGAACATGCAGCCGATGACGTAAATCGCCAGCAGCCCCGCGCCGATTTTGGCGAGCGGGGAGAGCGGCTTCTTCCTGCGCGAGCCGCGGAAGAAAGAATAGAACAGCGCGGCGAGGCGCGTTTTAATCAGCGCGTTAAACATTTTCGCCCTCCAGTTCAAGGAACACGGACTCGAGGGAGCTGTTGCCGCGCACCTCGTCGGTGGATCCGGAGATGACGAGGCGGCCTTCCTTAATGATGGCGATCTTGTCGCACAGCTTCTCCGCGACCTCGAGCACGTGCGTCGAGAAGAAAATCGCGCCGCCCTGATCGCAGATCTCCCGCATGAGGCTCTTGAGCGCGTGGCTCGCGATGGGGTCGAGGCCCACGAAGGGCTCGTCCATGACCATGAGCTTGGGCGCATGGAGGAGTGCGGCGATGAGCGCGAGTTTCTGCTTCATGCCGTGGGAGTAGGCGTTTACTGTCTGCGCGAGATCGTCGGTCAATTCGAGCAGCTCCGCGTATTTTTTGATCCTCTCCTCGCGTTCGCTTTTGCCTACGCCGTATACGTCCGCGATGAAGTTCAGGTACTTGATGCCCGAGAGGAACTCGTACAAATCCGGATTATCCGGGATATAGGCGATCTTCCTCTTGCAGGCGAGGGGGTCCTGCTTGATGGAAACGCCGTCGATGTATATTTCGCCCGCGTCGAAGCGCAGGATGCCCGCGCAGGATTTGAGCGTGGTCGTCTTGCCTGCGCCGTTGTGGCCGATGAAGCCGTAAATCTCGCCTTTGCCGATGTGCAGCGTCAGGTTATCCACAGCCTTCTTGTTCCCGTATACCTTGGTCAGTCCGTCGATTCGAAGCATAGTCAACCTCCAATGGGCATTCAGCTGCCCTTCGCCGTATTATATCACAAACTTCATATCCATGGAAATGAAATCAAACGCGTGCAAAATGCGGCAAAGCGTTTTCCAAATTGCCACATAAATACATTTGAGGAACATGTTCGCGCCAAATTTACCGATTATGCTTGTGGCATCAAAACGGGAGGAACCAATATGGACTGCGACGTATTCGAACGGTACGAGCTTAAATATCTGATCCCGAAGCGTCGGCTCGACGCGATGCGCGCCCTGCTCGCGCCCCGCATGGACGGGGACGCCTTCGGCGAGCATACGGTGCTCAGCCTTTATTACGACACGCCGGATTACCGCGTCATCCGCCGCTCGCTCGAGAAGCCCTCTTACAAGGAAAAGCTCCGGCTTCGCTGCTACGGCGTGCCGGAGGCCTCCGGCCGAGCGTATGTGGAGCTCAAGAACAAATGCCGGGGCGTCGTGTATAAAAGGAGGTTCCCCCTGCCCCTGCCTGAGGCGGCGCGCTTCCTCGCGGGCAAAACGAAGCCTTCCTGCCAGATCGCGCGCGAGGCTTCCGCTTTCCTCGCCCGGTATCCCGGCATACGCCCCTCGATGCTTGTGTGCTGCGAACGTGAGGCGTTCTTCGGCCGCGGGGAAGAGAGGAGCGTGCGCGTCACCTTCGATTCGGACATCCGCTGCCGCGCGGACCGGCTCGATCCCGTCCAGGGCGCGCAGGGGACGCCGCTTCTTAAGCGCGATGAAATCCTCATGGAAATCAAGCTGCCCGGCGTCATGCCGCTGTGGCTTGCGCGCGGCCTCGACCGGCTCGCGATTTACCCCGTGTCGTTCTCGAAATACGGCGCGGCTTATGAAAACTTCCTCGCCTCTGGACAGAATCCGCAACGGAAAGGGATGATACGCTGTGCCTGACATCCTTGGCAGTATCTTTGACAGCGCGGGGGAAAGCTCCTTCACGCTCGCCCAGTTTCTCCTGTGCAGCGCCGCCTCGCTGCTGCTGGGCGCGCTCGCCGCGGCGGCGTTTACCTATAAGGCGCGGCACTCGAAGGGCTTCGCGGTGGCGCTTGCAATCCTGCCACTCGCGGTGCAGGTCGTAATTATGCTCGTAAATGGCAACCTCGGCGCGGGCGTGGCGGTCGCGGGTGCGTTCAGCCTGGTGCGCTTCCGCAGCTTCCAGGGCAGCGCCAAGGAAATTTGCGCCGTCTTCGTCGCCATGGCCGTGGGCCTCGCGTGCGGCATGGGCTACGTCGGGGCGGCGGCGCTGCTCGCCGTCCTCGCGTGCGCGGCCATGCTGCTTCTCGAGAAGCTGCGCTTCGGCGAGGCGAGGCGGGAGGGAAAGGAGCTCCGTGTCACCGTGCCCGAGGGCATGGATTACGAAGGCGCGTTCGGCGAGGCGTTTGCCGCCTTTACAGACGAGGCCGAACTCCTGCAGGTCAAAACGGCCGCGATGGGCAGCCTGTTCAAGTTAAAATACCGCGTCGTCCCCAAGAAGGGCATGGACGAAAAGCGCTTCATCGACGCGCTCCGCTGCCTCAACGGAAACCTTGAGATTTCCCTGGGCATGCCCGCGCAGAGGGACGAGCTATAAGGAGGAAATATGAAACGCGCATACATGATGATTGCCACCCTCGCGCTCTCGGCGCTGCTGTTCGCGGGCTGTGCCGCGGGTCAGGGGGATGAGGCCGGGAACACGTCTGTGCCGGACGGGGTCTCGTCCGCAACAACCGACGATTCCGGGAACGCAACCCCCGCGCCTTCCCTGACCCTCGACGCGGACGCCGTCTCCTTCACGGACCGCGATTCGGACGCGAGCTTCGACGCGGGCGCGGCGACCTCCGTCGCCTTCTCCGGCGCGCAGGCGGAAATTTCCGGCCCCGGCGCGGCACTCAGGGACGGAATTCTCACAATTTCCGCCGAGGGAACCTACATCCTCT
>DATMYG010000148.1:0-8227 GCA_035561055.1 Clostridia bacterium
ATAGATTGTTTACCGGTTTAAATGGGAGTGGCGGTAGAGCTCCTCCGTCGCGAGCGCGAGCTTGGTGACGGAAAAATCCTTGCCCTCGGGATAGATGTACATCGTGTCCGTCAACGTGTTGAGGTCCACGCAATCCCCGTATTTGCCGAGGTATGCATACTCGATGTGGCAGGAGTAGAGCGTGGCGGCGTCCCAGTGATGGGAATACGCCTCGCCCCGATAGCTGCCCGTAAGCGTGAAGCCCGTCCCGTCGTGCGCGAGCCTGCCCCTGCCAAGATGGACGTAGCCTTTGGCGTTGGGCAGGGAATCGACGTACACGTCGCCCTCGAAGCGGTAGGTTCCGGCCTCTACCTCGGCGGCGACGTTGGCGCGCTCCCACTCGTACCAGTCGGGGATGTGGGAAAACTCGGTTTCACCCGAAACGGCGGCGAGTTCTCCGTATTCGCCCATCTTCCAGCGTTTGCCGCACACCTCGCAATAGAGCGCATCGTCTTTGCTCGCCATGCGGTATTCCGCCTTGCAGTGCGGGCATTGGTAGAGCACCTTGTCTAGGCCCTCCGCGCGGCCCTTCATGCGCACGCGCACGCCGTTCTCGCGCTGCCAGGCGAAGTCGTCGTAATAAAAGGCGTCGTTGATCATGGCGTTGATGCCTTCGACCGAGAGCGCTTTTACCTCGTCTTTCGTGAGGGTCAGCGAGAGCTTCGCTTCCGTGCGGTTGCCGCGCTTTTTGAGGTTCCAGAAAGGGGAATCCACATGGTGACCGCGCGTGATGAGCGTAACGACGGGCACGCCCAAAAGCTTGCAGAGCTTGCCGAGGGATTCGGGCAGCACGGCGGTCGTGCCGCACAGGGAATAGCGCGCCTCGGGGTAGACGCAGGCGATGTTCCCAGAATCGATCACGCGCTTAAGCTGCCGTACGAGCACGAGGTCGCTCGTGAACTTCCTCTTGCAGACGCAGCCGACCTTTCGCATAAGCCACTCGCGGCCGATGTAGCCGTCGATGGCGACGACGTAGTTGACCCGGTGCGGAAAGGTCGCGACGGTGGCCACGGAAAAATCGTAGAACGCGTTGTGGTTACACAGAAGAAGGTAGGGCGGCTTCACGCCCTCCATGCCCTCGCGTTCGATTTTCGTATTGTGCAAGAGCACCGCGGGAAAAGTCAAAAGCCAGATCAGCGGACGCAGATACCACGCCGTGGGCTCGACCTTCCTTGCCATGTCGAAGCGCGCGGCGTCGCGCGGGGGAAGAAGCTGCTCCATATCTTAACGCCTTTCATGAAAGATGATACTTCTTATGACACGGAGAAAACGTATAATACAGACTATCGAAAAATGTCCGCTCTTGTCAAGCGGAATGGTTGCGCGCCTGCGCCAAAACGACAAAGCGGCCCGCCGGACGGCGGGCCGCTTCCAATTATGCCTTACGCCTTTCCCAAACGTTTCTTCATCGTCTTTTCCACGGCGTTAATGATGTTTTCATACCCCGTGCAGCGGCACAGGTGCCCCGCGAGGAGGCGGCGCAGCTCGTCGCGCGTGTATTCCTTTCCGCTCGCGAGGAGCTCCCACGCCGTCATGATGAAGCCCGGCGTGCAGAAGCCGCACTGGACGGCCGCCTCGTCGATGAACGCCTGCTGGATGTCCGACAATTCGCCGTCCGGCCCCATGAGGCCCTCGAGGGTCAAAATGCTCTTCCCCTCCGCCCAAACGGCGAGGTAGATGCAGGAGTTGAAGCATTCCCCGTCGATGATGACGTTGCACGCGCCGCATTCGCCAACCTCGCAGCCCTTCTTGACCGAGGTCAGGCGGTAATCGTTCCTGAGCATGTCCGTGAGGGAGGCGCGCACGTCGACCATTGTCTCCGTGGCCTTCCCGTTGATGGTGCATTTTACAAGTTGCATCTGCGGCATCAGATTTCACCTCCCGCTCTCTTAATCGCTTCGGTAAACGCGCGGCGCGCGAGCTCCTCTACGAGGTGGAGGCGGAACTCCTTCGTCGCGCGCCAGCTCGTCCTGGGGTTAACGTCTGCGAGCGCGGCCCTGGCGAGCGCCTCGACGGTTTCATGGGATACGGCCATACCCTTCGCCGCGGCTTCGGCCGACTTCGCGCGCATAGGTACGGGCCCCGCCACGCCGTAGGCGACGCGCGCGTCCGCGATCGTCTTTTTATCCTCCGAGAGCTTGACGTTAATAGAGCAGCCAAGCGTCGCGATGTCCATGGCGTTTCGCATGGCGTACTTGATGTAAAAGCCCGCGTAGCCCTCGTAGCTCTCCTTTTTAATGAGGATGGCTGTGAGAAGCTCCGCCGGGCGCAGGGCGACCTTGCCCGCGCTTACGTACCATTCGTTGATGGGGAGCGTCCTCACCCCCTCCGGCCCCGTGACCTCAACGATCGCGTCGTAGGCGACGAGGGTCGAGGCGGAGTCCGCGCTCGTGACGCCGTTAGAGATGTTGCCGCCGATGGTGCCGATGTTTCTCACCTGCGGGCCGCCGACCTTGTCGACCGCCTCGGCGAGCACGTTAACGTATTGGTTGACGATGGGGTCGCGCGCGACGTGGGAGAAGCTCGTCAGCGGCAGGATGCGCAAAGTTCCGCCCGCGTCGAGGAATACGCCGCGCAGTTCGTCCAGCTTGTAGATGGAGACGAACTCCAGCCCCGCGAGTTTGCCCTCGCGCAGCTGCACGAGCACGTCGCTGCCGCCCGCGAGTATTTTCGCGCCGGGATGCTCCTCTAGGAGCGCGACCGCGTCCGGAACGGTTTTCGCCTCGTAGAGCGCTTTCATATCGTACATGGCGATACCTCCTTAAACGAGGCCTTCTTCGCGAAAACGCGCGAAGAGCCTGTGGGGATTGATGGGCGCGGCGTCGAAGGCGACGCCCGTCGCGTGCAGGATGGCGTTCCTCAGCGCCGCCGCGGGGCTTGTCGCGGGTGGCTCGCCGAGCGCCTTGGTGCCGTATGCGCTCGTGGGCTCGTAGTTCTCCACGAACTGCGCCTCCAGGTGCGGGTGGTCCATGGTCGTCGAGAGCTTATAGTCGAGGAGGTTGTCGTTGAGAGGCTTGCCCGTCTTGGGATCGTACAGGAGCTGCTCCGACATGCCGTAGCCGATGGACATGCTCATTCCGCCGTGCACCTGCGCCGCGGCGAGCGCGGGGTTGATGAGCATGCCGCAGTCGTGCACGTTGACGAGGTTTAAGATCTTTACCTTGCACAAGGGGATATCCACCTCGACCTCCGCGAAGCTGCAGCCGAAGGAATAGGCGTTGGACTTGGCCTGATAGGTGCTCTCGGCGGTCATGTGCTCGCTGCGGTCCGTATTGTAAAACGCCTCGAGTGCGAGATCCTTGAGCGAGAGAAGTACCCGGCCGCTATTGACGTTGACGATGTGGCCGTCCACGAGGTCGAGCGAGCTTTCGGGCATGCGCGTGACCTTGTGCGCGTAGGCGAGCAGGCGCTGCTTGAGCAGGAGCGCGGTCTGCTTAATTGAGAAGCCGCCGATGTACGTCTGCCGCGAGGCGTACGCGCCCGTGCCAAAGGGGGTGATGTCCGTATCCTGCGCGCTTATCACGTGCACATTCTCGAAGGGGATGGAGAGCGTTTCGCTCGCCATCTGCGCGAAGACCGTGTCCGCGCCCTGGCCGATCTCGGTTTCCGCCATCTGGAGCTGGATCGAGCCGTCCTGGTTTAATACCATGCGGCAGGAGGAGCTTTCGAGCGAAATCGGCCACACGGCGGTGTTGTACCAGAAAATCCCCATGCCCACGCCCCGGCGCACGGGGCCGGTCTGGTTTGCGTATTCCCTGCGCTTTCTCTCATAGTCGAGGTAGGCCATGGCCTTATCCATGCACTGGTTGAAGCTGTCGTAGTAGTTTTCGTTCTTGGAGAAGGGGTCTACGTAGCCGACCTCCATCATGTTGAGCCGCCTGAGCGCCACGGGCTCCATGTTAAGCGCCTTTGCGATGTCGTCCACATGGCTTTCGAGCGCGAAGGTGATCTGCGGGATGCCGTAGGCGCGCATGGCGCCGGAGGCGGCCGTGTTGGTGTAGATCGTATACGCATCGCCCTTGCACGCGCCGCGGTAGCGGTAGAGCTGGCGGTACGCGCCCGCGCCCTTGGCGACGATGCCGTGGCCGTGGCTCGCGTACGCGCCCTGGTTGGAGAACGCCTCCAGCCTGCCCGCGACGAAGGTCCCGTCCGGCCGCACGTGGGTGGTGATATGGTAGCGGATGGCGTGGCGCACGCGCGTGCAGGCGAATGTTTCCTCGCGCGTCATGTCGTATTTGACGAGCCTGCCGCCGACTTTCGTGGAGAGGTAGGCGCACAGCGGCTCGTAGAGCGCGTCCTGCTTGTTGCCGAAGCCGCCGCCGATGTAGGGCTTGACGATCCTGACCTTGCCCCACTCGATGCCGAGAGCCTGGCCGACCACGCGGCGTACGATGTGCGGGATCTGCGTCGAGGATACGACGTTGACCTTGCCCGCCTCCTCCCATGCGTAGCAGACGTGGTTTTCGATGTGGCAGTGCTGCACGGTGGGCGTATCGTACCATTTGTCAAAGAACAGAAGCCCCGGCTCCTTGATAGCCTCCTCGTAATTGCCGTCCTCGTAGGAGGTGTGGGCGAGGATGTTGTTCTGAAACTTCTCGTGCAGCTGCGGCGCACCGTCCTTCATCGCCTCCAGCTGGTCGAGCACGAAGGGATACTCCTCATATTCGGCTTTGATCGCGCGTACGGCCTGCGTCGCCGCGATCTCGTTTTCCGCCACGACTGCGGCGACATCATCCCCGTAATAGCGGATATGGCGGTTCAGTAAAAGCCTGTCCGCGATGTCCTGATGGCCCAGATCCAGGCTCCATGGGTGCCCGGCCGTGGGGAAGGGCCTATCCGGCACGTCGAAGCAGGTGACGATTTTGACGACCCCCGGTATCTTCTGTGCCTCGGACACATCGATGCTCTTCACCATTCCGTGCGCGATGGTGGAGCGGAACACCTTGACGATCAGCGCGGACTTGTCCGCCATGTCGTCGGTGTACTTCGCGCGTCCCGTGACCTTGTCAAAGGCGTCGACGCGTTTTTCGCTGACTCCAACAGCCATTCGGTTCCTCCTTTTCTCCCGCCGTCCGATGGCGGCGCGTACGCCCCGCGCGGCTTTCCTCCCCCGCCGCGCAGACGCTCTTCTTTCATTATTCGCCTAATGGAAGCGTATCTTTCAATCGTATTTTACGAATTTCATATTCGTCACGTCAAAAAGCCCTTCGTCCGTCAGCCGCGCTTCGGGGATGACCGGCAGCGCGAGGAAGGAGAGGGCGATAAGCGGGTCGCTGCCCTGCGGCGCGCCCAAGAAGTGGGCGGCGTCGAGCAGCGCCTGCTGGATGCCCAGCACGCTGTCGACCGGCGCGTCCGTCATGAGGCCCGCGATGGGAAGCGGCAATCTCGAGAGCACTACGCCGCGGCTTACGACGCAGTAGCCGCCGCCGCACTCGCGAAGGCTCTCTATGGCGGCGAGCATATCCCTGTCGTTGTCGCCCGCGACAACGAGGTTGTGGCTGTCGTGCGCGACCGTGGAGGCGATGGCGCCGTTTCGGATGCCGAGGCCCTCGAGGATGCCCACCGCCATGCTGCCCGTGGCGTGGTGGCGCTCGATGACGGCGAGCTTGGTAAGGCCGTCACCCGGTACGAAGCAGCCCTCGACGTCCCTTTTTACAGTGCGGCGGACGAGCTTGGTCATAAGCTGGTGCTCGACCATTTGGATCGCGTACGCCTCCTCGGGGCAGCGCAGCTTGAGCATATCCGCGCCGACGGGCCTGATGTGCACGCTCTCGAACACCTGCGGCGGCAGGATCGGCGCGGGGAGCGGCGCCTGCGGGTCGTACGGCGCGCCGAGACGCGTGAAGACCTCCCGGACCTTGAACTCCTCGAGGTCCTCGAAGAGCACCATGTCGGCCCTGTAGCCGGGAGCGATGGCGCCGAGCTGGCGGATACCGTACGCGCGCGCGGCGTTCCACGAGGCCATCTTGACGGCCTCGACCGGCGGCACGCCGCACCTGACCGCGAGGCGCGCATTATGGTTGATGTGGCCCTCCCGGCGGATGTCCTCGATGTGCTTGTCGTCGGTGCAGAACATGAGGTTCTCGGTGGGCAGTTTTTCCCTGACGACGCGGCTAAGAATCCCCTCCATATCGTTTGCCGCGGAGCCGAGGCGGATCATCACGCGCATGCCGGAGCGCAGCTTCTCGAGAATTTCCCCATAGTCGGAGCACTCGTGGTCGGTCGAAGGGCCTGCCGCACGGTAGGCATTGAGCGCGTTCCCGGAAAGGAGGGGCGCGTGACCGTCAATCGGCTTTCCGTCGAAGAGGCGCAGCTTGTCGAGCATTTCCTGGGAGGTATTGACGACGCTCACATAGTCCATCACCTCGCCCAGGCCCAGCACGCGGCTCTTGTGGAGGAACTGCTCCATATCCTCCGCGACGAGCTTCGCGCCGCTGTGTTCGAACGGGGTCGCCGGCACGCAGGAGGGCATCATGAAGAGAACCCGAAGGGGTAAATCGTCTGTGAGCTTGTACATCGCGCGGAAACCCGGCACGCCGCAGACGTTGGCGATCTCGTGTGGGTCGGCGATGATGGTGGTGGTGCCGAAGGGCATGATGACCTTCATGAAGCTCGCGGGCGTCACCATGGAGCTTTCAATGTGCACGTGCGCATCGATAAAGCCGGGCGCGAGGTAGCAGCCTTTCGCGTCGTACTCGTTGGCGCAGGAATAGCTTCCCACACCGACGATTACGTCGTGGTAGAGCGCGACGTCCGCGCGGATGATCTCGTTGGTAAACACGTTGACCACGTTCGCGTTCTTGATGACGAAGGTCGCCCTGCCTTCGAGCGCCGCGCGGATAAGCTCCTGCTGCCTCATGGATCGCCCGCCTTTCCTAAATAATTTTTTGGGTCTACTAAATTTATTTGATGTAGTATATCACATCAAACCCGCCTTAGGAAGGGGATTTCTCATGAATTTTCGGTCAAAAATGCGCCGCTTAGCGGATGAAGCGGACCTTCGCCTCCTCGTAGAAGCCGCGCGCGGCGGGAGCCTCGTCCGGCACGCCGAGGGTGATGAGGCAGAACGGCACGCTCGTCACGCCGAGCATCTCGCGGATGGGGTTCATAAGCCGCTCGTGAGGGTAGACGCCGCACCAGCAGGTGCCGTAGCCCAGCTCCGCCGCTTGGAGGAGTATGTTCTGTGTCGCCGCGCCGCAGTCCTGCGGGAAGAAGCCCTTGGCCACGCGCTCCTGCGTCTCGGGCAGCGCGCACACGACGATGACCGCGGGGCTCGCTGCCGCGTGCTTGGCGAAAGGGTGAAGCGAAGCGAGCTTCCTGCGCTCCGCTTCGTTGGTAATGACCACAAACTCCCACGGCCGCGTGTTGCAGGCGCTCGGGGCCGTCATGGCCGCCTCGAGGATCAGTTTCAGGTGTTCTTCGGGGATGGGGTCGCTCTTGTATTTGCGTATGCTCCTGCGGGCGCGGATGGCCTCTGCTACGTTCATGGGAGAACCTCCTGTCTTTTCCTTATTATAACACATTCGCTTTATCGTGGAAAAAGCCCGCCGGGTCGATCTTCGTCGAATCCTGCGGGCTTTTTGCGGTCGTACGCTTTTTTGCTGACGGCCTGCCTCGTAACGGGGTTGAGGCCATCCCACGTCGCGCGCCGTTTTGCGTCGAGCGCGCGCCGCGCCTTCTTGGAAAGCTTTTGCTTCGGAATGAATTTCAAGCTTCATCCCTCCTCTCGCGAAGGGATTATACCCGAACGGGGGGAGAAAGGCAAGCAAGATCTCATGCATCAGGCAACAGGTCGTTTCCATTGGGCGATGCGTCCCGCTTTGGAAGACGGTGGAAGAACAGGATGCTCATCGGCAGGGACACGGCGAAGGTCAACGCGTCCGAAATCCCTTGCGCAATCTCCACGCCGAAGAGGCCGAAAAGCTGCGGCAGCATGAGGATCAGCGGCAGGAAGAACAATCCCTGCCGACAGGCCGAGAGGAAGGCCGCGGCCCCCGCGCGCCCAACGGATTGGAAGGTCATGTTGATGACGACTGTCACCGGCACGAGAGGCATCGCGATGCACTGCGCGCGAAGCGCAAGCGCGCCGATCTCCGTAACGGTGGGATCGTCGCGGATAAACAGCCCGAGAAGCTGCGGCGCAAAGGCGAACGCGGCCGCCGCGAGCAGCGTCATGACGCTTACGCCC
>DATMYG010000149.1:0-9729 GCA_035561055.1 Clostridia bacterium
ACAGTATGTATTGAGTTAATTATAATAGAAAATTCCGAGCTGAACAATGCTTGCGCCGCGGGAAGCGGCAAAAAAACCGCGCCGGGGATGCTTCCCCGGCGCGGGATAAGAAAGGCTGCGCAATGTCAGGTTTTATTCTGCCCGTCGCCGCCGTCCCCATCGGAGCCGCCAAACTTTTTGAGCGCATCCTTGAGCGCTTTGGGCAGTGGCAGCCCCATTTCACCGGCGTTTTCCAGTATGCTCAGCCCTTCGTTGGCGATGTAAAACACCATCACGGCAGAGCGGATCGCGCCGTTCGCCTCGGGAATGACCCGGTCGACCATGGTGCCCAGCGCCACAAGCGCGAAGATGAAGAGCTTCTTTCCCAGCCCGCGGAAGCCCGTCGAGCTGTCCAGTTTTTTGAGGATGGCCGCTTTTGTCACGCCGGTGACGTAGTCGATTGCGACGAAGGCGACCAGCGCCATGCACAGCGGGTCCCAAGGGCCCCATAGGTAGGCGGCGACGCCTCCGAGGGCTGCGAGTGCAGCCTTGACCCAGTCAAGTGCCTTTTCAGTCATAGTGTATTGCCTCCCTCTATGATATCAATATATTTCGCGTACATGTAACCTGTGACAAGCCCTTCGCCCGAGCGGAGCGCGACCTGCTTCCATCCCGGGGTTTCGCAGGACAGTGTGAGCAGAGGGTCCCCTTCGTGTACGACGCAGAGAACTCCGTTTTGCGTGCCGGGGCCGGAACGCATGTTGACGCTCCCGCCTGCGCAGCGGGCGAAGCGAGCGTGCGCGTGCCGCTCGGTCTCCTCGAGGCAGGTGAGCATACCGAAGCGGTTCCAGTAGCTCCTGCCCGCCGTGTCGATATCCCGGATCACAACGCCGGCGTCGCGTCCCGCGGCCTCGACGGCCTGTCCATCCCCGAGGTACACGCCAACGTGGTGCGCCTTCTTTCCATTGTGACGGAAGAGGAAACAGCCGGGGAAAAGCGCGTCCCGTGTAAGCTCCGCGCACGCGGCGAGGAGTGCCGCGGCGTTTTTGTCCGAAGAGAAATACCCCGCGATATTCTGAAGATAGCGCATGACCAGGCCGCTGCAATCGAAAAGAGGGACGCTTGCGTCCCCCTCGTCGAGCTTCCTTTTGATGAAGGCCTTTGCGCGCGCCGCGTTTGATTCGCTTGTTTCACGTGCGTCGACCCACGCTTCCCATGAGGGGGCGAGGGCTTTGCCGTCCAGCCGGAGCATGCCGTCGGTGCACACTTCCTGTCCCTGCGCACCCCATACGTAGGCCGCGCCCTGCTGTTGTCTCAGCCAGGCGAGGAAATCTTGCGTTTTACTCATTTCATAACCTCCCGCCCATGCGCTTCATAGCCTTCAGTTTCGACAGGCGGGGAAAACGTTCGCCCGTCGTCCTCGGTTGTCCAGCCGATGCCGCAGTCCGCGTTGTCGACGCTGACGAGCCTTGCGCCGAGGGCTCCCTCGAGCTCCGCAAAGACGGATTCCCCTGCGACGATGATGCTGACAACTGTTTTGTTTTTAATGATTGCTGCTCTCATATCCCTCCTTATGCGGTGATGCGCAGATACATAACACCTTGATACCCAGAGCCGGGAGGATAATTGCTTCCATCGTCACCTCCGCCACCGCCAGCCCCATAAAAAATTGCATTGCTTGCCGATGCGTTTTGCCCTTGGGTTCTCGCTCCGCGACCAGCACCATAATCTCCTCCCAACGAACCCGAACCTGTTCCAGAACTTGTTACGCCGCCACCACCGCCACCAGAGCAGTGACGATTAAAATACGTGCTATCATCGAATGGATACACACCGTTCCCACCGGGCGTTGAGGCATAATACTGCCAAGAACTGGTGTCATAATTGTAATTAAATGAGCCAGCATTTCCGTTGTTACCTCCAAGATTGCCGCCCATGTCAAACTCATAAAAGGCCCATTGCGCTCTCAGAAATGCGCCATAGTCAAACCTGAGGCTTGTTGTACCATTTCCACCTGCTCCGATTACTACGATAAGCGTATTGAGCTTTGGCGACATGCCCATCCTAAACCAATTACCGCCTCTACCGCCGCTTCCGCCATATCTGCGCGAACCGTCAACAGAACCATTTGAACCGGAATACCCACCCTGACATGCCCAGATATCGAGCGACAAGCCCTTGGCGACCTGATCAGCATTGAAGCTCAGCGTCCCGCTCGACTTGACCTCTAGCAACCGATACTGCTTCCCGTCTCCCATCGTCACCACGCCGTGGTCAGTCATTGCCGACGATCCCGCGCTATGGGATACTACAACATCCTCGCCCTTAACGAAGGAGGAGCTCATGCGTATCGCGTTCGTCCTGCCAAGCAATCAGACCACCGCCTTCCAGAGCGTCAGTGTCGCAACGGTTACGGTATTTTCCGGAACCTCCGCCGTGTAGACGTACACTCCGCCCGCGTAAGCCGCCACCACCGGCGCAAGGGTACCGGACACTGCGTCCGCGAGCGCGAACACGATGTCGGGTACCATCGAGGCGAGCGCGCCTGGGACCGGGACGGCCGCACGGTAGGGATATTCTCCGTAGGTTTCGTCCTCGTTCCAATCCGTCGTCAGGATGGCAACGTTCGATGCGCGAAGCGGCGGCTCGTAATAATCGCCGTTGGCGCCTGCTGCCGTCACGCCGCCCTGACCGTCCCCCTTGAGGATGCCGGCGACCGAGGCGAATTCCGGGAGTCCCTCCACCGCACCCTCAAGCACGCCGAGCAGCGCGTCCGCCTCGTCCACCGCGTCGTCCAGCCTGCCTTCGAGCGCGGCATAACCCGCGGCGCGCGCTGTTTCCGCCGCGGCACGGCCAAGCTCTGCGCCGGCGCGCGCCTCCTCGGCCGCGTCCCTGGCCGTTTCGGCAAGGGAGCGCGCGTTCTCTGCGACCGTCCTTGCGGATTCGGCGGAGTTCCGCGCGACTTCTCCGCCCTCAGCTTGCGCGAGAGCCGTCTGCGCCGCCGCGCTCGCGGCGGCGACTTCGGCGGAAAGCTCCTGGGTCTCGGCGAGCAGCGAAGTCAAAAGCGGATATTCGGGCACGGCGGGTATGGTATCCGCGTTGAGGATGCTGCGCCTGCAGCGGAAGTTGAACTTCGCGCTCGTGACGAGCGTCGCAAGTGCCGCGCCGGAATAAATCTGGATTTCGCACTCCACCATGCCCGGCGCGAAGGAGGAGGCGAACAGGCGGATGGCGATTTCGTTGTTGCATCCCCCGCCGACGGAGACGCCATTGTTTTCTGTGCCGCTGTCCTGGGAAACAGTGGCCCCGTCGGACTTGGAGAAGAGCGCCATTACGCGGCAGCCCGAAAGATCCACGGGTTCGCCGTCGTCGGTGAGGATGATAAGCAGCTCGTTTCCCGTGTCCCCTTCGACGAGGGTAAACTCTCGATTGGAGATAGGACGGCTGATGTCGAGCGAAAGTCCGAAGCGCTTGATTACCTCAATTCCATTTGCCATACGCTGCCTCCCGTCGCTCCGACCTGTCCGACGGCGTCTGTCGTCGCTTCGAAGTCCTTGCGAAGCGCCTCGAAGCGTCTCTGTCCGAGCGCCGCGATGATGTTTTCCCGCTTGAGCTTCCAGTAATCGAGCGTGGAATAGAAGAGCCCCGCCCGCTGGTCCGGCGTAAGAGCGAACATATAATCGATGTACTCCTCCGTCAGGCCCGAGGAGTAGGCCTCTGCCTGCGCGCCTCTGCCGTCGCCGGAGCCGCTTTGCGTGCCCGGGGCGAGGCCCGCGAGATAGCTCTGGTACCACTGCCAGGCGATGCCGAGTGCCGTGTTGCTTGCGTTTGCCTGCATCTGCGCGTTGGCGGTGGCTGCCTGCAGCTCAAGCGAGGCGTAGTATTCGAGCGCGGAGGCGATGCGCTCGGCGAGCGTCGCCGTGTACTGCGCCTCCATTATGGAAACGTCCTCCTCCACGTCATCCCCCTCGCGCTCCTTTACGGAGGTGACGTAGGTCGAAGCCGCCATGCCGCGGGAGGCGGCGTCTACATCGATTTCCGCCAGTACCTCCTCACCGCGCTTGCGACGCCTGCCGATGGCGTAGTCCACGCCCGGGCGCAGCGCGTCCTCATACTCCTTTTTGATTTCGTCCCGCGAAGGTATGTTCACCGATACGCCCGGCACGCCGATGGTGTCCATGACGGTTTCGTAGTACTTCTGGAACGCGTCGCCGTAGGCGGGAAAGGGGTCGGCCACGCCGTAAGCGTTCGCGTACGCCGCCTGCGTGACGGGACCCCAGATTCCGTCCGCCGTCACGCCGAGCATGCGCTGGTATTCCCTGACCTCCTCGCGGCTGTCCACGCCCGTGGGGGTCGTATAGCCGGGTAAGTAGTAGCTTGCCATAGGTGCTCCTTTCGTTTACGGGGAGCCGAGCGCGTCCTCGATTGCCGCGAGGTGCGCCTCAAGTTCCGCGATTTTGTTTACGATAATGCTGAAGTTCTGGTTGAGGCAGTTCTCAATCGCCCGCGCTCTCTCGTATTCGCCGGGATTTTCGCTCGGGTTCAGCAGGGCGAGGGCGATGGGATAGAGCGCGCGCATATCCAGCGCCATCAGATGGTCCTCCTTTTCAGCTCGAATTCGAGTTCTGCGCCCGAGGTGATGGCAAAGCGGCCCCCAGCCTCGTTGCTGATTTGCAGCCGGAAGGTGCGCCCCTCGTTTTTCAGCGGCACCTCGAGCACGTCGCACGCCCGTTCGGGCAGGAGCAGGCGGTGGGTTTCCGTAAGCGCGCCGGTGGTCACGTCCACGAGCGCGGCGGATTCCCGCGCGTCCGCGCTGCCGCGCAGGTACAGCGCGCGCATGCCTTTAACGGCGCTCTTCTCGTGAAGATCGGTCTCCGGCGTGCGCCACCAGGCTGAAATCGGCGCGCCGTCGTAGTCCTCCCCCTCGTTGAAGCGGCAGACGCGGCGGGTCCCGTCGACGAGGTAAAGTGTGCCGGCCCGCGCGCACAGGCCGCGCACGGAGAAACCGCGTCGCAGCATGTAGGCGGCGCGCACGAGGTCGTACTCGATGAGCGCGCCGCCCGCAGCGTCCGTCATGGAAAAATAGAGCTTGTCGCGGCACAGCGCGCCCATAGAGGCGGATACGTTGCCCGCCTCAAGAAGCAGGCGAATCTTTCGCGCGTCCCGCATGGGCTCCGCCGTGACCCCGTTGAAGCAGCACATGCCGCCCGCCGTCATGAAGTAGAGCATATCCCCGCACTTGACTACGGCGGTGTTTGCCGTGCGCTCCGCGCGGGAGTCCACCTCCTCAATGGTGAAGTTGCCCGGCCTGTCCCCAAGAAGCCGATAGATGCTATGCTTCTTGAAGATGATGAGCTGGTTCGAGAGCGCCGCGAGGCCCACGATGGGATCGCTCGCGATGCTGCCCACCTCCGCGTGGCCGCCCTCCACGTTGGGGGAGGCTTCTACAGGCCCCCAGTTCTCGATGCTGCGGCCGCCGCCGGGAAGCTGGCTCCAGTAAAGCCGGTTGGGATTGTTCGGATCGCCCGCGGAAAACAGGCGGCCCCGGTACATCGCAAGGTACAGCGCGTGGATATCGCTCACACCCGCCAAGCTTCCAAAAAGCGAGGCCGTCGTCCCGTCGAACTTGACGAGCTGACGCTCTCCGCAGCCGATGATAAGGTAATCGACCGCGTCGATCCGCGCCTGCTCGAAGTCGAAACGGTGGTGGGAAAGACCGCCCTCGTAGGCATAGACTTCTTGCCATGCCGCGCCGTCCCACGCGTAGATCGCGTCGTTCGCGGCGACAACGAACAGGTCGCTGCCGCTTTTTGCAAACACGTGCAGCGCGTGGACATCCCCTTCGCCGGGTATGGGATCGGGGATATGCCGCGCATATCCCTTTGCGACGGCGAGCGCGCCGTTGGCCGTTTCCATGTTGCACGCGTCGGGGCTCATGGAGAAGGGCAGGGCGTTTTCGTCGCGGGACTGGTCGATGCCCGTGAACTCGTCGATGCGGAAAATCTTCACGGCCATAGCCTCACCACCTGTTCACGAGCCTGTGCGCGTCGGGACTGCCCGCGTGGGGCAGAAGCTGCCTTTTGCCCGCCTCGTACATCTGGAAATACACGTTGCCCCCGCGCTGCACGGAAACGTCCCCCGAGGTGCGCTCGCGCCCGACCACGTAGGTCACGATGAGCGCGTGGCAGGCGGGCGGCAGCTCCGGCACGTCCGTCGCTGCGGAAAGCTCCTTGGGCTGAAACTGGTAGGTGACTTCTACTTCCCCGTCGGGCACGCCCGGCAGCGAAAGCTCCCCCGTGGCGCCGCCAGAACGAAAGGGAAGCTCTTTTCCATCCCGTTTTACGCCGAGCACCTTGAGGCATGCGCGCCCGAGGGAAGTTAAATCGAGCGTTTCGCTTATGACCGCGGCGGGTTCCGTCCGGCGGGGCTTCGCGGCGTACGCGAGGTCGGCGACGCCGTCGTTGGCAAAGCGGGTCAGCTTATCCCGCCAGACGTCGAGCGTCTGCGCGTCGTGCCCGCGGTCAAGCTGGGCGAGGGCGGCCACGATGATGTCGTTGAGCGTCATCCCGTTCCCCTCCTTACGCCGAAAGCTTTTTGCCGCGCCCACGCCGGTATTCCGAAAGCGCGCCGCGCGCGAGCACCGTCGCGCGCTCGTTTTCACGGATCAATTCCGCGATCGCCTCCGGCACCTCCACAGGTACGCCGCGCCTGATGCGGAAAAAGTAACCGTTAAGCCCGCCCTCCCACGGCGCGCCGTCCGCCGTGTCGGGGATGACGATGGTCACCTTCTTCCCGGCCGCGAGAGCCTTTCCCGTTTCCCCCGAGATCTTCTCGAGCTCGTTCTCGTTGAGATAGTCCATGGTGTTCCTCCTTCATGTTCGGGTTCCCCCGTATTTCGCCCCTTCCGCCCGGTGTCGGGGCCGGCGGATGGGCAAATCAAAACGGCCCCCTTTCGGGAGCCGTTGTTACCAAGCTTATTCTGTTGCGGTTTCGTTAACCCATTGCCGCTTCTCTTTGCCTCTGTACTTCGGGATCGTCGAGGTATTCGTCGAAGCTCTCGCGCCGGTCGATGAGCGCGCCGGGCAAAATTTCGATGACACGGTTGGCGACGGACTGCATGAGCTGGTGGTCGTGGGAGGTGAAGAGCATCACACCCGTGAATTCGACCATGCCCTCGTTGAGCGCGGTGATCGCCTCGAGGTCGAGGTGGTTGGTCGGCTCGTCCAGGAGGAGTACGTTCGCGCCCGCGAGCATCATCTTCGCGAGCATGCAGCGGTTGCGCTCCCCGCCCGAAAGAACGCGTGCCTCCTTGAGCGCTTCCTCGCCGGAAAACAGCAGCCTGCCGAGCCAGCCGCGTATGGTCGTCTCGTGTTGGTCCTTGGAATATTGGCGAAGCCAGTCGATGAGGGAGTATTCCACGCCGTTGAAGTATTCCGAATTGTCTGAGGGCATGTATGCCCGGCTCGTCGTGACGCCCCACTTAAATTCCCCCGCGTCGGGCTCGATATCGCCCATGAGGATCTGGAAGAGCGTGGTGCGCGCGAGCTCATCCTCGCCCGCGAAGGCGATTTTATCCCCGGGCAGCACCGTGAAGCCGACGTTGTCGAGCACCCTGCGCTCGCCCACGGTTTTCGTGAGGCCCTTAACGGAAAGTATCTCGTTGCCCACCTCGCGCTCCGGCTTGAAGTGGATGAACGGGTAGCGCCGCGACGAGGGGGCGAAGTTGTCCATCTGCAAATTGTCCAGCATCTTTTTGCGGCTGGTCGCCTGCCGCGATTTACTTGCGTTCGCGCTGAAGCGCGCGATGAACTCCTGCAGCTCCTTAATCTTCTGCTCGTTGAGCTTTCTTTTATCCTTCTCCTGGCGCGCGGCCAGCTGCGTGTATTCGTACCAGAAGTCGTAGTTGCCCACGTACATCTGGATTTTGCCGTAGTCGATGTCTACGATATGCGTGCAGACCTTGTTGAGGAAGTGCCTGTCGTGCGATACGACGATGACCGTGTTGGGAAAGTCCAGCAGGAACTCCTCCAGCCACTTGATGGCGTACAGGTCGAGGTTGTTGGTCGGCTCGTCGAGCAACAGGATATCGGGTTTGTCGAAAAGCGCCTGCGCGAGCAGCACCTTGACCTTGCTGGGACCGTCCAGCTCGGCCATCTTTCTTTCTTGCGCCTCGGCGGGGACGCCAAGGCCGTTTAACAGCTTTTCCGCGTTGGGCTCGGCGTTCCAGCCGTCCAGCTCGGAGAACTCGCCCTCGAGCTCCGCGAGGAGAAGGCCGTCCGCGTCGTCGAAATCCGGCTTTGCGTAGAGCGCGGCCTTTTGTTGCATGATTTCATACAGGCGCGCGTGCCCCATCATGACCGTGTCGAGCACGCTGAATTCGTCGAAGGCGTAGTGGTCCTGCCGGAGCACCGCGATGCGCTCACCGGGGGTTACGCTAATTTCCCCCTTGCTCGGCTCCAGTTCGCCCGAGAGGATACGAAGGAAGGTCGATTTGCCCGTGCCGTTCGCGCCGATAAGGCCGTAGCAGTTGCCCGGCGTGAACTGGATGTCCACATGCTGAAAAAGCGGCCGCCCGCCGAATTGAAGGGATACGTCTTGCGCGCTGATCATAGTTGCTCCGCCTGTTCCTTGAAAAATCAAGGATTATCATACCATACGCGGCGGATTCTGCATAGACGAGCCCCGCACGAGTAGCCGTGCGTCAACGGGAGGGCAGCGATTCTTGATTGCCTATCTTCTCCGCCACCGCCACGGTGAAAGAGAACCAGTAAGGATTGCCCTTCTCGTCCGTGTAGTCAACCCTTACGATGTAGCTTCCCGGCGTGTTGAAATCGACGTCGGTCGTAAGCGTGTAGTCGAGATTGATGATATCATACTTCTTCGCGAACCAGCCTTTTGCTGCTTTTATCACGATGCCCGAGAGATCTATCTCGCCCGTATAGCCCACAGGGTAGATGATGTTGGAGGGCGGGGAGAGCATATAGGTCGTCGCATTATCGCAAAAAACCGGTTCGAGATCCTCGTAATAGAATGTGTCCTCACTTTCGGGCAGACGGATCTCATACTCACCCGGGGATACGACCTGCACGGTATACTGGAAGTACCTTGTCCAGATGAACCATTGCTTTTTTGCGAAAGAAACCAAGTAGGTTCCCTCTTTTGCAAAGTCCACATAAGCATGGCAGTACTCACCGTCAAAATTGTCCCCGGTATAGTGCGGCAGGCTTAGCTTCATATAGGTGTCGCCATAGGCGGTGGAATACTGAATAAGCCTGCCGCCGCTCGCATCCAGCTTTTCATCCTGCCCGATTACATAGATGAGCCGGTCCGGCGGAGCGGCGAGCATCATATTGTGCAAATCCTTATCGACCGGCTGAACGTCGCCGTAGCTGATCATGGCAAGGGCAAGCGCGGCGCAGATCAAAACCGGCACCGTGCACACGCAGCCAATGACGATCAGTATTTTCATGAAAACCTTCATTCCGGCGCCTCCTGCAACTGGTTTTATTGATGCTGGACACGATCTTTGTAACGTATGATCCGGTGTTCAGGCAGAAAATCAGTCATCCCCGATCTTCTCCGCCACCGCCACGGTGAAGCAGAACCAGTATTTCCTTCCCATCTTGCCCGTGTAGTCAACCCTTACGATGTAGCTCCCGGGCGTGTTGAAATCCACGTCGCTTTCCAGCGTGTAGTCGAGGCCGTTGATATCATACTTCTTTGCGAACCAGCCTTTTGCCGCCTTTACCA